>JACUUL010000026.1 GCA_014859345.1 Thermoleophilia bacterium | reverse complement strand
TTAACTAATATTAACAGCTCTGACACAGGAAAACTTCGCGGCGCGGACCAGGCAGGCACTGCCGGGATGACTATCCCGCGGCTGCTTCCTCCACCTTTTCATCGCCTGCGCCCGCCCTTTCGCCATTGCCGGGCAAGGTCACGCTGAAGATGGTGCCATTAGCGGAAGACTCCACCTCTATGTCTCCTTCCATCAACCTCACGAGCTCGCTGGCGATGGAGAGGCCCAGGCCGGTCCCGCGCACGCGGCCGGCGCCCCGGCCCCGGTAGAATCTCTCGAAGATGCGGGAGAGTTCCTCGTCAGGGATGCCCGGGCCGGAATCCGCCACGGTAAGCACTACTTTTTCTCCATCACGCCCACCGGCGACTTCCACACCGGCACGTTCCGGAGAATACTTAAGCGCGTTATCCAGCAGGATCCGCACCAGTTGAGTCATCCGGTCGCGATCGCAAAGCGCCGTCAAATCGACCGGCAGAGCCGAGGCATCTACCCGTGAATCCCGGTCCGGTGCCGGCAGGGAAAACTCCCTGGCCACCGAGTCAACAACTTCACGCAGCTGGACACCGGTGATAGAGATCTCCATGCCCCCCGAATCCATGCGCGAGAGATCGAGAAGGTTGCGGGCCAGTTCCGCCAGCCGGTCAACCTGCTGCTTCATGGTGGCGATAAACTCTTTTTTGGTCTGCTCGTCGACATCCTCATCCTTCAGAATCTCAAGAAAGCCGCCCAGCGAGAACAGGGGGGTCTTGAGCTCATGAGAGGCGTTGGCGATGAAGTCACGGCGGGAGCGGTCCAGCTTCACTTCCTGGCTGACATCCCTCATCACCAGCAGCGATTTGAGTTCTTCCTGATCGGAGAGAAAGGAAGTGTGCACCTGCAGGGCCTTCTCCCCATCGAGAATGAAAGTATCTTCCCGCGCCGGGTTCGTTTCACTCATGGAATCCCAGAGGTCGAAAACCTCTTCCGGCACACAGCCGGCCAGAGGTTGTGGCGGCGTTATCTCCCGGCCCAGCAGCTTCTCGGCCGCCGGATTGGCCACAATTATGCTTCCCTGGGTGTCAATGCCGATCACTCCCTCGCTCAGGTCGTCCAGCATCAGCTTGGCCCGCCGCTTCTCCACATCTATTTGCTGGAACGCAGAGCCGAGCCGATCGCTCATGTCATTAAAAGCCTGGGCCAGCTGGCCAAGCTCGTCCCTGGATGTCACGGGCACGCGGATGTCGAAATCACCCTGGGCGATACGCACGGCTCCCTTTTCGATCCTCTGAATGCGGCGGGCCAGGATATGGGAAGCCATGTATATGGAGGCGAGAGCTATGATCAGGGCCGCCACGGCGGCGCTGATCAGCTGCGTGCGCACTTCGGACACGGCGCTCTCCACATCCGCCATGGAAGACGAGACGACCATGGCGCCGAAGATCCTGCCGTTGCTTACCAGCGGGACTGCCGCCATGCCGTAGTTGCTGTCACCTACACGCGCCACGTCGGTGATTGACCTGCCTTCGACCATGGCCGTGTTCGCGACCGGATAATCAGCCTGATCGAAGGCCTGTCCTTTCAGCGAATCCGCCAGAAGCTGCCCCTGGCCGTTGATCATGAGGATGCGGGCGTCGGCTCTCTCGGCGTATTGCTGTGTGAGCAGGTCCAGATAAACGGGGGAGGCTCCCTGGTTAAAGGCGTCGACAAAGCTGCCGGAGAAGAGGATCGCGTAGTTTTTCAGCCTGTCTTCTTTCTCATCGATCAGCCGGTTCTCCAGGGGAGGGACTACGTACAGATAGACGATGGCCGCAGTCAGGATGAACACCGAGAAGAAGACGAGGCTCATACGGTTGGCGATACTCAAGCGGATTTTATTTCGAAACAACATGTTGCCTTAAGGTGCAGGCCCGCTCAGGGCGGACGTCTTCAGGTTATTTCCCGGAATTTGTATCCGGCCCCCCTCACCGTGAAGATAAATTCGGGATCGTGAGGATCGGGCTCGATCTTCTCCCTCAGATGCCTGATATGCACGTCTACCGTGCGGGGATCGCGAAAGTCGGCGTCGCCCCAAACCAGTTGCAGTAAAGCCTCCCGGCTGAAGACCCGGCCCGGATGGCCAATCAGCGTTTTGAGCAGCTCGAACTCCTTGTATGTCAGATCCACTTTCTGGTCCGATATATAAACGTTGCGCTTGAGGAAGTCGATGGCGAGGCTGTCCACTTCCAGCTTCTGGCTGGTGACGTCAATCGAGGGACGCGCCATCTGGGCCCTCCGCAACTGGGCCTTCACCCGGCTGCGAAACTCACGGATGCTGAACGGCTTGGTGATGTAATCGTCAGCGCCTATTTCCAGCCCCAGCACTTTGTCGAACTCGTCGGACTTGGCGGTCAGCATAATGATCGGCACCGTGCTTTCACTGCGGATTATCCGGCAGACGTCGATGCCGCTGATGCCCGGCAGCATGATATCCAGAACCACCAAATCGAATTGCTGCTGGTGGAATTTCTCCAGAGCCGTCTCGCCGTCCATTGCCTGGACGATTTCGTATCCCTCTTTTTGCATGGGATATGTGAGAAGCTTCTGAATGGCTTCTTCGTCGTCAACAAGCAGTATTCGCGGGGCCCGATTCTCGTTCAAGCCCGTACCTCCTTGGAGTCCTCATCGATAAGCGGCCGCAGACGGAACCTCGCGCCAGTTCTTTCGGCTATATTTCGGCAGTCTTCGATATCCACCTCCGGCAGGTCGATAAACGTAAGCTCGGTTTCAATGCCGGAGCTGACACACTCCTGCGCAAACCTGACAGCTTCACTGAAACCGTTGCTGAAAAGAGGCCTGCATACCTGATTGTAGACCTCCGGATTGTGGGCCACAAGGCTGATTGAAACCGCGTTGAGTCCCGCCAGGGCCAATTCCCGTACTACTTCGCGCTCCGGATTGATCAACTGTCCATGTCCGTTGGTTACCAGGCGGGTGCGGATGCGCCTGGGACGACACCAGCGAACCACCTCAAGCACCAGGTCAAGCCTCACAGAGGGCTCTCCCAGGCCCACGAAGACCACCTCGGCTGCCGGCCCTTCGCTAAATGCCAGTTCCAGCCCTCCGAGGACCTCGTCAAGATCCGGCTCCCGGGCAAGTTTCAAGTCATATCCGTAGACTTTGTCCGTAAACTTCGCAAGGCAAAAAGCACAATCCGACGGGCACCGACTTGTGATATTAAGGTATATATTGCCCTTGGCGCGATAGGTGATGTTCATGAAATTGCCGCTGAAAGACTTTTTTCTGCCGGACTTCTCCAAATGGTAGCGGCGGCCGCCTCAGGTCAGGCTTCGTTCCCGGAGCCAGAGAAGACCCTCATAAGCTTTTTGCCGGGGCATTTCGAATGTAACCGTGACTTCTTGGGGGAGCTCCCTGAGGGCAGCCATGATGGGAGCGAAGTCTATGCGTCCTTCCCCCAGAGGCAGATGCAGGTCCTCATGGTGAGTGTTGCCTCCCACGTTGTCGTGAATATGCACGTGGGCGATGCGATCCGGCCAGGCCGCGATGAAATCCAGGGACTTGTTTCTGTCGCTGAGAAGCTCGCTATGGCCTATGTCCAGAGTCAGCATCACCTGCGGATGCGCGTCCAGCACGGGTCTCATGTCCCCGGGGACCTCGCTCGTATTCTCGCAAGCGATACTGGCGCCGATGCCGGAGGCCAGCTCGGCCAGCTCCGCGATCTCCTTTATCTTCTTCTCGATCTTTTCGGGTGAATTGGCGCCAGGGGCCATTATCGGGTGAATGGTAACCGTGCGCGGCTGAAAGACTGCCGCGTATTCGACTGCTTCCCTGATCCGCTCCAGGCCGTCCTCATTGTCGACGCGAAGATCCGGAGCATGGGCCACGAAGAACATGCCTGCCCGGCCGGCCGCGTTCAGCATATGTCGTTCCTCGGCCCTGATCTTGGCTATCTCATTGAGATTGAGGTCGGCAAAATCAAAGCCATGACCGGCAAGAAAAATGATCCCATCCAGACCGGCTGCCTGGCCGCCAAACTTGAAGTTGCTCATGTCAGCTGATTCATCTCCCCCTTCTAATACAATATTGTACCCGCATCTGAACGCGGAGCCAACGAGGGGCCCCGCATACCGGCCCGGATAAAGCGGCGACATCTAAGACAATAGGGCAGCATTTCCGATAATCTTATTGCAAGACGGCGAAACCAAACGGGTGGGGACATCTGCAGGCCCAAGCACTGTCTGGCGAAGGCTACGGATATGGGCATTGATAGTGTCTCCAATTGACGTAAAAGAGCTCGCACCCGAAAACGGCGGTCTTCGCGCCTTCCGGATCATGTTCCTGCGTGAATCAGTCGCAAGCCGCTGCTACCATGTCAACCCTTCCGAGATCGCCCTGGTGATCATCCGAGAGGCCATGGCCGACCATGTCTGGCGCCGGCAGCGGGAATCTGCCGCGGGTCCTCCCCCCGAAGGTCCTAAATCTGGATGAAACGGCGAATTCTGCAGCACGGTTGACTACCGAGATGTGCCTAGAGCAGCGCCGAACGCAGCATTATGTCGACCAGTTCTTCATACGAGATGCCGGCAGCCTGAGCCTGGGCAGGAAGGTCCGAAGTATCGGTCATGCCGGGAAGGGTGTTGATCTCGGTTAACCACGGGTTGCCTTCACTGTCAACGATGAAATCGACCCGGGCGAACCCGCGGCAGCCGATTGCCCGGAAAACCTGACGTGCCCGTTCCTGGCTGAGCGCCGCGACATCATCGGGCAGATCGGCCGGCAAAATGAATTCAGTCATGCCATGGTTATATTTGGCATGGAAGTCGTAGAATGCTGCCTTGGGCTTAAGTTGCAGCACCGGAAGCGCCATCAATTCTGACTCCGTTTCCAGCAGACCCACGGTGATCTCATCTCCGGACACGAATTCCTCCGCCATCACCTCATTGAAATCCAGGCAGGTGGCCCGCACTACCTCCTCGAGCTGTCCGGGCCGGTCGACCTTTGCAACCCCCAGGCTGGACCCTTCCTCGAAAGGCTTGACCATGAGCGGAAATCCAAGCTCCGCGCAAGCACCGGCACAGGCCTTGCCCAGATCCTCGCCACATCTGAAAGTGGCGAAGGCGGGCGTGGGGATACCGTGCCAGGCAGCAATCTGCTTGGTGGCAACCTTGTTCATGCCCAGGGCGCTGGCCAGGACCCTCGAGCCGGTATAGGGAATTTCCAGCAGTTCCAGTATTCCCTGCATGACCCCATCCTCGCCAAATTTCCCATGAAGCGCCAGAAACGCGACCTGGATGCCCTGCGCGCGCAGGGTGTCGGCAATGTCGCGGTCGACATCTATGGAGACCGCGTTATAACCCAGTGACTCAAGCGCCGCCACGCAATTGCGGCCGGAGCGCAGGGATATCTCCCGCTCCCGGGAAAGCCCTCCCATGAGTACTCCAACCAGGCTGTTTTTCAGACCGGGGTCCGGCATGCGCGAAGCTCCATGTTTGTTCTTCGTCTTCGAAATCGCCTAAAACAGGGGTGTGTAATTATACCGCAGCCGGCCGCCCTGGGGCATTTTCGCGTACGATTGGTATATACTTGGCACGATGCGACAAGCCCTCCGGTTCTCCCCGGCGGCACATTCCCGGGAGGAAAAATAGACTTCGGACAAAAGAAAATCCTGCGCCTGGCCATCCAGATTATCGTGGTCGGGATAGTGTTCTTTTTTCTGGGTCGCAAGATCGTCGCAGACTGGCCCCGCATCACGGGTTATCCCTGGGACTTAAGCTATCCCTGGCTGGCGCTCTCCGTCGTCCTCCTGGGACTCATGTTCATGGGACACGCTGGCGGTTGGCTTCTTATTTTGTGGCGATTCCGGCACCCTGTGCCCTTCCTGCCGGGCCTTTATGTCTGGTTCAAGTCCCTGCTGGCCAGATATGTCCCCGGAAACGTGCTGATGGTGGTGGGCCGCGTTATCATGATCGAACCATACGGCGTGCCAAAACGTGTCTCACTCACCAGCGTCGCATACGAGCAGGCGCTGGCGGCGGCCTCCGCCGCGACGGCGACTGTGATTATGCTGCCCTTTTCGCCCCAGCTCCAGAATTTTTCGCAAATGATCTGGGTGGTCATGGTAGTGCCGCCTCTGGCAATTGCCGGACTGCACCCCGCTATCCTGGGGCGGATAGGCAATTGGGTTTTTCAAAAAATGAAACGCGATACGATCGAGGAATTCCTGCCATTCAAGGACATCATCTGGATTTTTTTCTGGTATTGCGCCGTCTGGATTATCGCCGGTTTGGCCCTCTTTTCCATGGTGCGCACCGTCACCAGCGCCGGCATATCCGACTTGCCCATCATCATCGTAAGCGCTCCCCTGGCTTGGCTGGCTTCGGTGCTTTTCTTCATTTCACCCAGCGGCCTTGGAGTCCGGGAGGGGGTTTACGCGATAACCCTGGTCAATGTCTTTGGAAGCATAGGGGGCGTGGCTTCGGCTTTCGCGATCCTTATCCGTTTCTGGCAGACCATGCTGGAGATCGGGTTTGTGCTGGTGGTCATGACGCTGGTGAAGCTGAGGCACATCAGGATAGGCGAGCCTTCCGAGGCAGCCGGCAGTGAGAGCGACGGCGCGGCGCCGCCTCTTTAATTTCAAGATTCCTGTTTCTTGCTGTAATAGGGCTGCGTCCGGGGCAATAATAGGGCTGCGCCCGGAGCTATGATATAATTTTTTCAGGGACATTTCGGGTCGCTTTTTCCCGGAGGCCCGGAAAACGGAGGATAATCAATGTTTTTTTACGGAGCAAATCCAATATTTTATACGAGCTTGTTGCTGCTGGTGCCGGCGATAATTCTGGCCATCTATGCCCAATACAAGGTAAGCAGCACTTACAAGAAATTTTCGAAGAAACCGGCGTCCAGCGGCGTTACCGGAGCCGAGGCCAGCCGCCGCCTGCTCGACGAGGCGGGCCTGGGCGATGTGGATATCGAGGTGATACCCGGCCAGCTTTCCGACCATTACGATCCCAGGAGGCGGGTTCTCAGGTTAAGCGAAGGCGTGGCCAGAGGCAGCTCGCTGGCGGCTCTGGGAGTAGCGGCCCATGAAAGCGGGCACGCCATCCAGCACGCCAGCAAGTACGTACCCATGCAGATCCGTTCCGCGGTGGTGCCGGCTGCGTCGTTCGGCAGCAACTTCGGGCCGCTGATCTTCTTCATGGGCCTCATCTTTACGGCCTTCCGGCCGCTGATGACACTGGGTATCGTGCTGTTCACGGCGGCGGTCCTTTTCCAGATCGTCACCCTGCCGGTGGAATTCAATGCATCCAGCCGGGCTATGAAACTGCTGCAGAGAAACGGACTGGTAGTCGGCAGCGAGGCTCAGGGCGCCGGCCAGGTGCTGAGGGCGGCGGCGCTCACTTATGTGGCTGCGGCCCTGATGTCCATATTGATGCTGGTCCGCATGGTGCTCATAAGCAGGTCGAGATAACAACCGAAGGCATTCCTGCTTAAACCATACTGCTCATCCTGTTTGCGAAGGAACATCGTTCAGTCCTTGGCTGGGCTCAGGGTGAAATCCGCGAGGAATCCTGCTGATAAGCCGGAAAAGCAGTTCATTCGTCGCGCTTCGCGCTCCTCAGGATGACTAAGCAGGATGCATAGTGAAGCTATTTAAAACGGGTCTGTGGCGGACAGGCCCGTTTCTCTTTTAAGAGTTTTCCGGTTACCACCCGCTTCCTTGGAAGGATATAATTCTTCCATTCGAGATATGGATCAGCTGAGGACTTTATGAAAGTTCTGATAACTGGAATCAAAGGGTTTGCCGGCAGTCATCTGACCGAGCATCTCCAGGGAATACCCGGAGTGGAGGTGGCGGGACTTGATTTGACGCCTTTCTCCGAAGATGTTTCCCGGCGCCTGGGAGATGCAGCGCCGCCGGTTCACTGCTGCGATCTCGGCGACGCGGCGGCGGTATCGGAAGTGCTCGGGCGGGAACGTCCTGATGCGGTCATCCACCTGGCTGCCCGAGCCCAGGTTTCAGGCGCCTGGAAAAACGGCGTGGCCATAATGGAAACCAACGCAGTCTGCACCCAGACGCTGATGCAGGCCATCCATGAGAAATCCCCGGAGGCGCGGGTGCTGCTCGTCAGCTCCAGCGAGGTGTACGGCAAGGCCTCCCCCGCGGAGATGCCTTTTACGGAAGACAGCCCTTTAAGGCCAAATAATCCTTATTCGACCAGCAAGGTCGCGCAGGAATTCATAGGACTTCAATACCACGCCGCGTTTGGCGCCCCGGTGCTGATCGCAAGGCCCTTCAACCATATCGGGCCTGGCCAGACCGGCGATTTCGTGGTGGCATCGTTCTCACGTCAGCTCGCCGAGATCGAAGCAGGGATCAAAGAGCCGGTGCTGCGCGTCGGCAACCTGGAATCGGAGCGGGACTTCACCGACGTCCGTGACATCGTGCGCGCGTATTACATGATATTGACCGAAGGCCAGCCCGGTGAACGCTATAATATAGCCTCCGGAAATTCACGTCGCATTAGCGACATCCTGTCGATTCTGCTTAAATATTCCCGGGTCAGGCCTGAAATCGAGCCAATTCCTGAACTCATGAGGCCTTCCGACACACCGGTAGTGACAGGTGACAGTTCCCGGCTTAGGAAACTGAGCGGCTGGGAACCGGTCATTCCCGTCGAACAGAGCCTGGACGATGCCCTTGATTATTGGCGCGAGCGGATCAGGGGCGGTTATTAACCGCTCCCCCGGCTGCCCGGTCCCGAACGGCAAAGAAAGGAAATGATGAAAAAGAGAGCGCTGATAACAGGCATCACCGGCCAGGATGGCTCCTATCTGGCCGAGTTACTGCTCGAGAAGGACTACGAAGTCTTCGGAATGGTGAGGCGGGCCAGCACCGAGAATTTTGAGCGCATCGAGCATCTGCGAGACCGCGTGAACCTGATCCAGGCCGACCTTCTCGACCAGATGTCCCTGATCGCAGCCCTGAAGGAATCGGACCCGGACGAGGTCTATAACCTGGCGGCGCAGAGTTTCGTTCCCACCTCCTGGACAAAGCCGGTACTGACCGCGGAGTTTACCGCCGTGGGCGTAACCAGGCTTCTGGAAGCCGTTCGCTTTGTCATGCCGGAGGCCAGGTTCTACCAGGCATCTTCCTCCGAGATGTTCGGAAAGGTCAGACAGACTCCGCAGAACGAGGATACTCCTTTCCACCCCCGCAGCCCATACGGCGTGGCCAAGGTCTACGGCCATTTCATTACCATAAATTACCGCGAGAGTTATGGCCTTCATGCCTGTTCGGGAATCCTTTTCAACCACGAGTCCCCCCGCCGCGGCCTGGAGTTCGTCACCCGCAAGGTAACCGACGGCGTGGCCCGTATCAAGCTGGGGCTGCAGACGGAGCTGGCCCTGGGCAACCTGGACGCCCGCCGCGACTGGGGATACGCCGGCGATTACGTGGAGATGATGTGGATGATGCTGCAGCAGGACGAGCCGGACGACTATGTCATCGCTACCGGCGAAACCCATTCGGTCCGTGAGCTTGTGGACGTGGCTTTCTCGTGCGTTGACCTCGACTGGAAGGATTATGTGGTGATAGACGAGAGGTTCGTCCGGCCTGCCGAGGTTGATCTGCTCATCGGCGACTCGTCAAAAGCGCAGGAGAAACTGGGCTGGAAATGCCGGGTTTCTTTTGAGGAACTGATCGGAATGATGGTTGAGAGCGATCTGGAGCTGATCCGTCAGCAGTTGGAGAACGTTTAAAGGCCGGTCGCGGCCTCTTCCATCTCCGCAAGGCATAGCCTCATCTGCGCTATGGCTCCAGGAGCCGGCTGAAGCCTCATCTTGTCGATCTCGCTGATGGCGCATATGCCCAGCAGGCTCCCGGTAAGAAAAGCCGAAGTCTCCCGCAGGCCCAGTTCTTCCATTTTCGGCGCGTGGAACTGAACGGATAAGCCCAGTCCCGGCGCCATCTCAATTACTTTGCCACGGATTACTCCGGGTAATATCTGGTCTGTTTCCGGAGGAGTGACCAGCAAGCCGCCCGCCAGAAAAAAGATGTTGGCGTAAGCTCCCTCCATCATGCGCCTCTGCCCGTCGGTAAGGATCGCCTCCCAGGCGCCGGCTTCATGGGCTTCCCTTCTGGCCAGAATCGAGTTCATCAGGCCGGCAGATTTGATGGAGGCGTAACGGCCGCGGCAGGCGGGGACAGTGAGACAGGCTACGCCTCTTTCATAAAGCTCCGGTGGAAATCCCCCAAATTCATTTACGGTGACCAGCCATGTCGGGGTCAACTCGCCAGCGGGGTCCGGCCCCGAGGGAGCGGGTTGTACCCCTCTGCTTGCCTGGATGCGAAGGCGTCCCGCGTCAACACGGTTTTTTTGGGCCAGGGTAATTGCCTGATCCCGCAAGAGCTCCAGGCTGGGAGCGCCGGCGAAACCGGCGGCCTTCATGCCCTCGCCCAGGCGCATGAGGTGCTCTTCCAAAAAGACCGGCCGCCCCTTAAGAATCTTGATGGTCTCAAACAGCGAATCGCCGTAGGCAAAGCCCCGGTCGAAGACCGGGACCATGGCCTTATCCGCCGGCAGAAGCCGGCTATTGAGGTAAACGCGGTTCACGACCGGATTTCATGTTTCCCGGAATTTAAGGCGGCTTTTCCGGCCAGATCGGCGGCGCGCGCCATGGCCTCGGCCTTGCGCAGCGTCTCCTGATATTCGCGCCCGGGATCTGAATCGGCGACGATGCCGGCGCCAGCCTGCGCGTATACCCGGCCTTGCACGCGAACCAGGGTGCGTATGACGATATTCATGTCCATGTTGCCGTTATAGCCGATGTAACCGAAGCTTCCCGTGTACGGTCCGCGCCTGACCGGCTCCAGCTCGTCGATGATCTCCATGCAGCGCACCTTGGGGCAACCGGTGATGGTTCCCCCGGGGAACATGGCCCTCAGGAGGTCGAGGGCATCCTTCCTGCGATGGAGAAGGCCCCGAACATTGGAGACAATATGGATGACGTGGGAATAAGACTCGTTGACCATGAGCTCATCCACCATCACGCTGCCGTAATCGCAGACGCGTCCCATGTCGTTGCGCTCCAGGTCCACCAGCATGATATGCTCGGCCCGCTCCTTCGGGTCGAGGTTGAGTTCCTTCGTCAGGCTATCGTCTTCGCTCCCGTCCAGACCGCGGCGGCGGGTGCCCGCTATGGGGCGTGTCTGTACCTGCCGTCCCTGAAGCTGCACCAGTCTTTCCGGCGAAGAGGATATGATCTGATAGCCGCCCATTTCGAGATACCCGGCGAAGGGCGACGGGTTCACCAGACGCAGGGCGTCATAAAGATCGAGGGGCTCGCCGCCAAAATCGAGCTCCAGCCGCTGCGAAAGATTCGACTGGAAGATGTCCCCTGCCAGAATATATTCCTTGGCCCGGCGCACCATACGCTCAAACCCGTCTCTGGAAATATTTGAGCGGGTCATGGAGCTGAAACTGAACTCATGCCGCTCCAGATCGAAATCACATCCGGTGAGAACCGTTTCCTGCTGATGCTCGAGGGCCGCCACAGCCTCGTCCAGCTCCGCCGGCGCGGCGTCCTCAAAGAAAAGATGGGCAGCTCCGGCGGCGTGGTCAAAACAGATAAGCTTGCGGGCGAAGATAAAATCCAGGTCGGGCAGCCTCAGATCATCTGCCGCCAGACTGGGCAGACGCTCGATGTAACGGCCGGCATCATAGCCGGCCAGGCCGAAGGCACCTCCCGCCAGAGGCAGGCCGGCCGCCCTCGCGGGGTGGCCGCATCCGTTACCGGGTGAGCCATCCTGGCCAGACGGAGCCAGCGCGTCCAGCAGTTCCCGCAGGAGCATAAACGGATCGGGGGTTTCTATCTCCTGCGTCAAGCCTTCAGCGGCCAGGAGGGCCCGGCCGTTCTTCATTGTGAGCCGGAGCCGGGGGTCCCAGGCGAGAAAGGAATAATGGCAGAGACCGGGATGTCCGCCGGCGCTGTCCAGCAGCACCACCGGCGAGCCGCGGTCCGGACACAGCCTGCGTATGAGCCCGGTGGGAGAAACAAGCCCGGCCGCCACCCGCCGGTGGGAGACCGACCGCGCCCCCTGGCAGAAGCTTTTATTGATTAGGGCCATTCTGAAAAAGTCCCGGGATAGATCGGGCACCGGCCGCAAACGGGCCCCGACTAACGCATGGTCTGGGCGCTGGCAAACGAGGCATATTTTTCGTTAAACACCAGATCGATCTTTCCGACCGGTCCATTGCGGTGCTTGCGAACCAGAAGCTCGGCAGTATTATCCAGTTCTCCTGTCTCATCGTTCCGGGGCCGGTAGATGAACATCACCAGGTCCGCATCCTGTTCGATACTGCCCGATTCCCTCAAATCCGAAAGCACCGGCCGTGGCGGGTCGCGCTTTTCCGGGGCTCGGGAGAGCTGAGAGAGGGCCATAACGGGCAGGTTCATCTCCCGGGCCATGATTTTCATCTGCCGGGAAATCTTGGCGATCTCCTGCTCCCGGTTCTGGATCCGGCCGTTGTCGGGCATCATCAGCTGCAGGTAATCTATGATGATCAGTCCCAGGTCGTGATGCCGGCTGGCCAGCCGCCGTGTCTTGGCGCGGACCTCCAGCATATTGACGCTGGCCGTGTCGTCCACATAAATCTGGGCTTTCGACAGGGTGGCGCAGGCGTCGGTGATCTTGGCCCATTCGTCGGCGCCCACGGCACCCGTGCGCAAACGGTGGCTGTCCACCCTTCCCTGCCGGCACATCATGCGCTGCACCAGTTCCGACTCGCTCATTTCCAGGCTGAATATGGCGACCGGAAGCTTCTCCTTAATGGCGATATTCTGGGCGATGTCCAGCGCCAGCGATGTCTTGCCCATGGACGGGCGGGCGGCAAGGATGATCAGGTTGGATTTCTGCAGGCCGGAGGTGATCTTGTCCAGATCGTGAAAATGTGTCTTGACCCCGGTAAACTTCTTGCCTATGGCGTACAGCTTCTCGATTCTCTCCAGCTGGTCGCTGAGAAGATCCTGGATCAGATGGAATTCCCCATGGATCTGGCGCTGCGACACGTCGAACATCATCTTCTCGCACTGGTCCAGCAGATCGCGGACTTCGCCGGGACGCTCGTAACCCAGGCGGGCGATCTCGTTGCCCACGCGGATGATCGACCTGAGCAGAGAGTTTTCCTTGACGATGCCCGCGTAATGGGCTGCGTTGGATGCCGCCGGCACAGTTGATACCAGGGTATGGATGTATGCCTTGCCGCCGGCCTGCTCGATGACACCCGCCGCGGTGAGATGCTCGGTGACCGTGATGGGATCGGCGGGCTCACCGGCGTTGAACAGATCCACGATGCCGCGGAATATCAGCCGGTGCGAATCCCGGTAGAAATCCTCTTCACGCAACACCTCGGCAACCGAGGAGATCGCGCCCGGAGTGATCATCATGGAGCCCAGCACCGATTCCTCCGCCTCCAGGTTCTGAGGCGGGAGCGGTGCTGATTGTTTCCTTTCGCGGGCCATCGTTCGCTGCCGGGCCGTTACTTAGCCGACGTCACGATTACCTTGGTGTTGGCGTTCACGCCCGGACTGACCTCGATCTCGACCATATAGTCGCCTGTTTCCTTGATGGGATCTGCCAGGGTGATCTTCTTCTTGTCGATCTTGATGTTGCGAGCCCGATAGATCTCCTTGGAGATATCCGCTGCGGTTACGGAACCGAACAGCCTGCCGTCCTCTCCGGCCTGGGCCTCGATGGTAAGAACCGTCCTGCTTAAAAGCCCGGCAGTCTCTCCGGCGCGCTCTATCATCTTGAGCTTTCTGGTCTCTTCGGCCTCCTGGCGCTGGCGCACCTCGGCTATTCTGCCCGGAGAGGCGACCTCGGCGAGCTTCCTGGGGAGCAAAAAGTTGCGCACGTATCCATCCGAGGCAGAAACCACCTGTCCCTTCTCACCCAACTTGTCGACATCCTGTAACAGTATCACTTCCATCCTTGCCTGTCTCCTTTCCTGGCAGCTCTGCTTCTCCAGATTGCGGCCTTATTTTAATAATTCATGCTGGCGCTCCGGTTCACTCCCACATGTCATCCAGGCGAAAGAACGGGAACATGCTCTTTTGGCGCCAGAGAACAGCAGGCCTGTTTCGCGTCCCCTGATTCATTGATTTAAACACGGCTTGCCGCTCAAGCCCGCTGCTTGGCGAAACGGCGCCTGTAATCGATCCAAGTGTCGAACAATCCTATCCAGCTCACCAGGGACAGTGTCAACTGCAGCAAAACCAAAACGGCGTAGATGCCGGCCCTTTTCGGCTTTGAGACCTTGTAGCGCCACAGAAAGAAGCTGGCTATGGCGACTCCCTGGATGAAAAAGAGCACCTCGGCAACGATAAGCAGGTTGGCGCCGGCAAGGGAGGCCGGGGAGCTGTACGCCTCCGGCAAAAAAGGCGCGACCAGCTCGCATAGCAGTCCCAGGATCATCATATATGCGAACGAAAAATGCAGCCGGAAATCCCTGAGGACGAAATCCTGCGGGAACGGCTGGCGCATTTTTGCGAAGAGCTTCCGCGCCAGGCCAACCGAGACCCCGGACAGGGCGGCGGAAGCCACCAGCACCACCGCCGGCGCCATATACGGCGCCATGGCAGCCATGTCCAGCACTTCTGTTTTCCTGGAATCGATGTCCTGCTCGCTCATGCCCAAAGCCAGATAGAAGGGCCGGGATGATTCAATCATGTACTCCGCAACCGTCTGGGCTCCCGCCTGGGGACCGAATCCTGATGCCGCTACCAGCGCGCCCAGCCAGATGGACAGAGACATGAAAAAGATCCCGGTCAGAAGAAGGAAGAGGCGCAGCTGGCTCACTCCCCTCCGCAGTGAGATCCCGGCTCCCATGCCCACCGGTCCGATCAGAAGGATGATGATCAGTCCTGCTGAGACTCCGAACAGAACCTGACCGCTGCCGGCGGCCACAACCGCGAGCAGCATGGCCACCAGGACGATTACCGTCCCGACAACTGCTCCCAAACCGATCCCATGCTTCGAGATCACAAAAGCAATGGGGATTGGCACCAGCGGCGCCACCAGTATCGACACCATCGACTCCAAGGGCACGAAAGCCATTATGGCGCATAAGGCGAGTGATAACCCGGTGGCCCTGATTCCATCGAGAACTGCAGGTTTTGAAAAAGTGCTCATGCGCTTGCGCGAGGACCTGCCTCGTCCTTTTTGGCTTAGCGGGCCAGGTATGGCAGCAGCGCCATCTCCCGGGCGCGCTTGATCGCTATGGCCAGCTGACGCTGATGCCGGCGGCAGGTGCCGGTTACGCGCCGCGCCCTTATCTTGCCGCGGTCCGACATGAACCGCCTCAACTGATTATAGTTCTTGTAATCGATCTCTTCTATTTTTTCCTTGCAGAAGTAGCAGTACTTGCGCCGCTGGGAACCCGCGCCCCGCCACGACGGCCGCTTGCCTCTGCGTGGTTTTGATGGTCCTAGCATAGTCAGTCAACCTCAGTTTCTGGTTCTTTTTCTTTATTTTCAGTTCCAGTTCGCGTGCTCGCCCGGTTTCAAAGAATGAATCCGGGAACGAGGTACAGGAACGAGTTTGTTAAAACGGTATATCGTCGTCGGGCACGCCGGCCGGAGAGTCAAAATCGGACGTGTCCGGATCGAGCCCCGACGAGGCGGCGCCCGCGGTCACGGGCGAGCCCACCGCTGCTCCCTGATCCTGGCGCGATCCCAGGAACTGCACGGTATTGGCGACGACCTCGACCTTGGAGCGTTTGCTGCCGTCCTGGGCCTCCCAGGACCGGTAGCTCAGGCGGCCATCCACGGCGACCGGCCTGCCCTTGCTCAGGTACCGCTCGCAGTTCTCGGCCTGGGCGCCCCAGACCACGATATCGAAAAAGTTGGGCCTCTCCACCCATTCTCCGGCTTCGTTTTTGTAGCGCTCGTTCACCGCCAGGCCCAGAGTGCAGACCGATTTGCCGTTGGGGGTCTGCCTCAATTCCGGGTCGCGGGTGAGATTGCCTGTCAGAACTACCCGATTGATATTGGCCATCGTTGATCTCCTTTAGCTCTCACTTGCCGCTTTCTCCTTGAGGGCCACCGGCATATACCGGAGCACCTCGTCGGTTATCCTGAGAATTCGGCTGATTTCGTCAAGAACATCCGTGGAAGCGGTGAGAGTGAGAACGTAATAGTAGGCTTCGCGCAGGTGGTTGATCTCATAGGCGAGACGCTTCTTGCCCCATTCGTCCACCTTGTCGACCGAACCTTCGGCATCTGTGACCATCTTCCGGAAGCGGTCCAGAATCTCAGTCCGGCGTTCAGCCTCCGCCTCCGGGCTCAGCACGATCATGATTTCGTAGTTGCTCGTCTTAATCACCTCCTTCGGTCTGAAGCGGCCCCATGCCGGACATGGAGCAGGAGTGAGCTTGTTCGGCGTGACGTTCATACCAGGCCCGCCGGGCCGGCGCCGTCACTGTCTGCAATGGGAAAAACGAGTATAGCAGAAGCGGCGGACGTATTAAATTCTGCAGGCGCTCAACCGATGCGGCTGGTCACCTGTTCGAGCGGCAGGCGGGGAGTGGCGGCCCGGGCCGGCTTTGCCGGATAGCCGACCGGGATCAGCGCCAGCGGGCGCCGGTCGCGGCTCATGTTCAGCACCCGGGCCACTTCGCGCTCGTCAAATGCGCCCACCCAGCAGCCGGCCAGGCCCGTCTCCACCGCTGCCAAAAGCAGATTCTGGGCGGCGGCGGCGGTGTCCTGGATGCAATAGAGCTCCCGGCCCCGCCGGCCGTACCTGGCCGCTGACCGCTCCGGGTCGGCGCAGGCCACGAAGACGACGGGCGCCGAGGCTACATGCTTCTGGGACAGGGCGGCGGCCGACAGCTTTCTTTTGATTCCCTCATCGGCCACCACGTAAAAATGCCAGGGCTGCAGGTTGCCGGCCGAGGGCGCCCGGACGGCCGCCTTCAGCAGCGCTTCTATGAGGCGGTCATCCGGGACCCGGCCGCTGAACTTCCTGACGCTGCGGCGATTGTTTATGGCTGTGAGCGTGTCCATTGCCTGAGGCTTTCCAGCACGGAGATGATTTTCCCCGGGTTGACCATCAGAGGCCCTCGTTCCAAAGTCTTTTAGCTTTAGTCCTCATGATTCAGATTATATCCCTTCCCGCCCGGGGGTTCACCGGAAGCTGTTTCCGCCTGATAAATTCCGCCAGTTATCGGCAGGAGCTGCAATCTTCATTCAAGATGTAAAATTTTACTCGTTCTGCTCCTGTCAACTGTGTCATATGGAACATTGCCTGTGTTAAATGGCACGCTCAGTTTACGGCCCACCCCCTGCTGCTCCCGGCATGACGGTTGGGGTTGCGCCCGGAAAGACAGGCAAAGAGCGGTATGGCAAATTATGATCACGAAATCCCGGTTTGGCACGGAACTTGCGGCAAAAAAAGTTGCAATCAGCCAAAAGGAGGAGGGTCTCATGAGCTCAGAAAGCAACGAATCGAATACGGCAGCAAACCAGTTCACAAGGCGGGAGCTGTTCCCGCTTGCGGGTAAAGTCGCGATTGGAACTGCCGGCCTCGCCGCGGTATCTTCAGCGAGTCTGGCGTTTGGCTGCGGCCAGGGCACAGAAGCCGAAGGCCATGACGGAGGCAGTCACATGGCTGCGGAGGTGGAGCACGACTGGCCGTGGCCCTATGAGATGATAGACCCTGAGGAGGCGGCGGCGCTCGCTTACGATAACTGGTATGAGAAGTTCTGCTGTTACGCGGTCACCAGCTCCATCCTCATTCCGCTGCAGGAAAAGATCGGCGCTCCTTACACTCATTTTCCGGTCGCGTCCACCAAATGGGGTCATGGCGGCGCCGTGGGCTGGGGCACGCTTTGCGGCACGCTGACAGGCGTCGGCATCGCCACGGGCCTGATTGCCGGTGATGAGGGCGAACGGATTCTTAACGACGTGATTAACTGGTATGCCAGGACCGAGTTGCCGATTTACGTGCCTGCCGAACCGAAGACAGGGATCGCCAGTATCAGCACCAGCGATTCGCCGTTGTGCCATATCTCGGTGGGCAAATGGATGAAGGAAGAGAACGTCCAGTTCTTCTCCGACGCCAGGAAAGAAAGATGCGCGCGGCTTTCGGCGGACGTAGCCATCAAGACGGTCGAGCTGCTCAACCAGTGGGCCGGCCACAGTTACACACCCGTATACGGTGAACAAGCCAAGGTTCACCATGTCCAGATGACCGCGCAGAACAACTGCACAGAATGTCACGGCGACGCGGTGCCGGCTTCTCCCGGCGCTTAACCGGGACGACGGGATGCGGAAAAAAGAACAGGCAGGGTGATGCGGCGAGGCTGAAGGAGGGGCTCCGTTTACGGATGATTTTTAAGTTCCGGAGACGATGTTCTCACTCTGGGCTGCTTTTGCCCTCCACAAAAAGCCAGTGACAACTTGACTGTAAGGTGATATCCTCACGACCACTTTCAATCGATGACAAAAAGGCTGAGGTCATATCCTCACGTTTTCCACGCATCATGAAAAGGGATACCCGTTGAACGATCAGGGCATCGAAATAGACATAAGCGACTTCACCGAAATCAGGGCGCGGCGGCTCCAGGATTCCCTGTCGTCGCCCCGGCAGCCGGATAAGATCATGACCTATCACGAGCTGGCCGGTTTTTTGTTCGCTGTCTGCTGCTGCCCCGAACCGGTGCGGCCAAGCGAATGGCTGCCCCTGATATTCGATGAGAAGGAAGCCGTCTACCAGGACATGGAAGAAGCCTCTGAGGTCATGGGCGCCATCATGAGCCTCCACAACAGGACCAACCAGGAAGTGATGGACCGGCAGCCTCGCTTGCCGCCCGGATTTGTCAAACATGATGAGCCGGCCGCCAACTTCCAGCCCGGCGCGCATCTGAGTCAATGGGCCAAGGGTTTCGTGGCCGGTCATAGCTGGCTGGAGGAGATCTGGTCCGATTACGCTTTCGCCGAGTTCGACGAGGAGCTGGGAGCCGTGCTTTTCATCCTCGTCTTCTTCGCCGACCGGGAGCTCACCCGAAGGATGCACGAGGAGATGTGCAGCCCGAACACCACCCTGGAGAAAATGGCGGCCACGGCGCTCTCCATGTTCGAAGACAGCATGCAGAGTTACGCGCACCTCGGCCGCTCGATCAACGAGGCCCTGATGGAGATCGAGTACTCCGCCGATCCGCCGGAGGCGGCCCGCAAGCCCGGCCGCAACGACCCCTGCCCCTGCGGCTCCGGCCAGAAGTACAAGAAATGCTGCGAGGGGAAGCCGCCTTCAGTAAAAACCCGGACAGACAAAATCTACCAGCTGAAGATCACGCTCAAGGGCAGCAAGCCCCCGATCTGGCGCCGGGTGCAGGCGCCGGACACCACCCTGGACAGGATATCCGATTACCTCCTAACCGCCATGGGATGGATGGGCGGGCATCTGCACGGGTTCCACGCCAGGAACAGATACTACGGTGTGCCCGATCCAGATTGGGGAGACCCGGACATGATCGATGAGAGCTCAGTTTTCCTGAGCAACATCGTCTCGACCAGGAACAAGAAATTTTCTTACGATTACGATTTCGGAGACGGATGGGAGCACGAGGTGCTGCTGGAGAAGGTGTTAAAGCCGGAGCCCGGAACCTCATACCCCGTCTGCCTGACCGGCCGCCGCGCCTGCCCGCCGGAGGACGTGGGCGGCATACACGGTTTCTACGAATTTCTGGAGGCGGTCGAGGACCCCGCCCATCCCGAACATGAGGCCATGCTGGAGTGGGCCGGAGGCGCGTTCGACGCGGCCAAGTTTGATGTCAAGGAGACTAACGAGGCTCTGGATGAAGTGGCGCGGGGCGGCGGGTGGTGGGAGGACTTTCAATAGGGCTGGCTCGTGGAGACTCCGATAGGGGTCGGCGGTCGTCAGCATTGTGGAGTGGCAGTGCAATTTTGCAAACAGGACTAGACAAGCTCCTCCGGCTCATGTACCAAAAGCTCTTCAAGCCCGGTGAAATCCCGGTCGTAGCTGACCAGCGCTGAATTTTTTTCCACCGCCAGCGCGGCTGCGAAGCAATCGGCCAGGTCAAGGCTTGAGTTTGAATAATATTCGACAGCCCTGGCGAATATGGACGCTTCGAAAACAACCAGATTGGGGGTGTTGAAAATCAGCTCCAGCTTGGCCGCAATCTCCCCACGAGTCAACTTGTAATACGATTCAAGCACCCACACGACTTCGGCCAGAATCAACGGGTGGGTAGTCAGCGTCAGCTCTCCGGCCACCGCCTTCTGCACCAGCCTGCGGCAAGCCTCCGCCTTTTGCCGGTCATCCTCGGTAAGAAACCGCAGGAATATGTTTGCATCGAGAAAAAAGGTGCTGGCCGTCATGACCTGATTTTCCCGGCCCTCTTTTTCCTGGTCTGCCGCCGCAACGCCGGAAAATCCTCCGGCCGCCGTTTTGGTTTTACCGAAGCGTAGGCGTCAAGAAGCGTGCCCTTGACAGGCCTGATCACGATGCGCTCGCCTTCGATGCTGTAGACAAGCCCGTCGCCGGGCTTCAGATCCATCTTTTTTCTGATTTCATTGGGGATGGTGGTCTGGCCCTTGCTTGTCAGGGTTGATCGCGTTACCATTGCCCAGCTCCTTACTTTTCTAATATAACATTTCTTAAACTATATGTAAGTATTTGTCGAATGGCAAGGGAATTGTGACAGCCAGACATGCGCAGCATTGGGACAGTACGACAATAAAGTGAGAATCAAGAACCCACAAATTCTTTCCTTCCAATCGTCTGGGAAAAAGGCAGTGACAAATTGACCGTAAGATGATATCTTAACGCCCACTTTCAATCGATGACAAAAAGGCTTCGACAATGCCTGCGCTCATCGCCAACTTCACCGATGCCCGGGCCGACGAGCTCAAGCGGTTCCTGGCGGCCCCCGAGCGGCCCGAGGGCACCATGGACTACTTCACGCTCACCGGCTTCCTGTTTGCCGTGGGTTACTCTCCCGAGGTGATCTTGCCATCGGACTGGCTGCCGGTGGTGTTTGACAATCAGGACCCGAACTACCGGAGCGAGCGCGAGCTTCAGGAAATTGTGGGCGCGCTGCTCAGCCTCTACAACTACATTGCCCAGGAGGCGAGCGAAGACAAGGTCCACCTGCCTCCCGGCTGCCACATCCATGATGATCCCGTGGCCAACTTTGATCCGGCGCCCCTGAGCCGGTGGGCGGCCGGCTTTGATTTCGGCCGTTTATGGCTGGAGGATTCATGGAAGGCCTGCCTTCCGGACGAGATGGAGGAAGAACTGAACACCTGTGTGCTCATCCTTTCCTTTTTCGCCGACCGACAGTTTGCCGAGGAATTCTTCGAGGAGGCCCGGCACGATGGAGTCTCCACTTTAGAGGACAAAAGCTTTGAGGAATTTGTCGCCCGGATTCTTCGGCTATTGCCTGCCGCCATGGAGAACTACGCCGCCATGGGCCTGTCTCTCTTTCAGTCGCTGATGAAGCTAGGGCTTTATGAGAAGGCATTTATGGATGATGAACCGGAGCCCGGCCGAAATGACCCCTGTCCTTGTGGGTCGGGGAGGAAATTCAAGAGGTGTTGTATGGTGTGATGGATTTGCTGTCCGGGACGGGTGTTAGAGTTTCTGTTCGTCGATTCGATTTTGAGGAAAGATAATGTTCCAACAACTATATGAACTAGGCCAGATTTTGCCAGAAGTGGAGCCGTGGGAGCACTTTAACGAAGGCATGCCGGATAACTATGACCGCGGATTGGCAATATGCTTCGACCCTCGCGGCAAATACATAGGGATAAGAACACGACTTGGAAATGCCGACGTAGTTTACCGGTCTGGCCCACCCAATGGATTCGATTTTACCCCCTGCTCCAAACTAACTAAGCCTTCTCGAACGGTAAAACGACTACATCGTGCCATAGGGAACCTTGTTGAAGCACAATATTTAGAAGAATGGCAAAAAAAATGGCTCGTAAAAGTTATTAACGAATATGAAAGTAAACAAGAAGAAATCGGGAACAAGGTGGAACAACAAGTAGCTGCGGCAGGTATCGATAAAGATCACCGTGGTTACCTTTTTATTGCCTCTTTCGAAGATGGAATGATCTCACCAATCTACAACTGGGAAACAGTCAAACATTGGATGGCGACAACCACGCTGGAGAGCTTCGCACGCCATAAAAAACAAACGACTGCTGCAGAAGGAAAAACCTGTTCGATTTGCGGCCATATCGATAGGCGCGTTTATGGCAACTTCAGCATTCTCGCATGTTACAACCTTGACAAATTAGGAACCATAGCCGGCGGGTTTTCGAAGAGCTCAAGCGCCAAAAATTTTCCAGTGTGCGAGGAATGTGCGCCCGGCCTTTCATACTCTATTTTGTATGCCAGAAAAGAATTGGCAGGCTACTCTGCTGGTCAACAATATTTTATTTTGCCGTTCTCTTCGATACCGGAGCATCGAAAAATACTTCGGCGCGAATTTGCAGCAAACCCTCAGCGCCTCTCGATTGGGGGAAGCGGGGATCTCTTTGCTCAGGAAAATGAGATCTTGGCCTATTTTGATGAGTTAGCCCAAGGAAATCTAAGATACGCAGTAGGCTTCTCTCTAATTTTTTTTCGTGAGGAGAATGCATCCTGGCGCATTCAGGCGGAAGTCAATGAGATTCTTCCTAGTCGGATCGGAGAAATTCATGAAGCGATTTCATTAATTGAACAAGATGAACTTCTTTTTAGTATTAATGATAAAGAATCAAAGCCAATGCGATTGAGTACAAATAATCTGCGGTCCTTCGCTGAGAAAAAGGAAAGAGCTGGAAATAAAATTCGTTCTTGGCTTGTTGCTCTTTTTTCGGGTGAGCACGTTGATAGAAATAATTTTCTTCACGATGTGGTTAGCCGCATATTGGCTGTGTCTAAATCAACCCCTAAGTTTTTTCCTCATACTGTGAGACAGGCTTGGGGCATCTATCAATTTGCTATTCTCACCGGGCTCATTGAGAGAATGGAGGAGCGAATGAACTTGGCTATTCCGAAAAGTAGCTATGGCGAATTCGTAAATAATCATAAGGACTTTTTTTACAGTCCCGAGCTTATAACGTCCTTCCTCACTGGTTGCTATGCCAGTGTTGTCTGCAGCGTTCAGCGTAAAGAACGAAACGTCGACAGTGCACCATTCGCCAAGAAATTTCTTGGTCGGCTTATGGACAGGGATAGGTTGATGCGAATCTATCGCGATGGTCACGACAAACTTGGCGTTTACAACAGCCTTGGCTTGGTCGCCAAGGATCTTGATCCCGACCTTGCTGATTCCTGGATCAATGCCGGAAGCCCACAAGATTGGCAAGCGACAAAGGATGAACTCAGTTTTGCGTTCGTGCTTGGCTATAGCCTTCAATGGCGCATACATCATGCTAAGAGCAAGCTTCCTGAGCCAATTGAAGAAGAAACAATCTGAGTGAATATAATTAAGATATTCGTCGACTACAGGAGGTTCTGTTGAAATGAGCAAAGTAATTCAGAATCGAGAGGAAATACTTTTTCTTTATGAGGCCAAGGATTGCAACCCAAATGGCGATCCTCTTGATGAGAATAGGCCGCGAACGGACTCGGAAACCGGGGTTATAACTGTTACTGATGTCCGCATTAAGCGGACAGTTAGGGACTTCATATTAAATCTTGAGACTGACAAAGAGGTGCGGCTCAAATCGGGCCGCGAGATCCTTATCCGGGACACCTTCAAAGAAGATGGATATCTAGCACAGGGTCAAGACCGAGCAAAAGATTTCTACAATAATGCCTATTCAAAAGCGAAGAATGATCAGAAAAAACTTGCTGCTTTAGGCGAAGAAGTGCTCAAAAAATGTATCGACGCTCGTCTATTCGGTGCGACACTTCCACTGGGCAAAGGGGACGTGGGGCTTAAGCTGACTGGCCCTGTTCAATTTTCTGCTTTTAATAGATCGCTGCATCAGGTTTCGCCGCTACTGATTCAGCAAACTGCTGCCTACGCGGGCAGCGCCAAGGCTGGCCAGAAGTCATTTGCCGAGCGATGGCTGGTCCCCTATGCACTAATTGCCGCCTATGGTGTAATCAACGAAATGGCGGCGAAGACGACGGGGCTCAACGATGCGGACGTAGCTCTCCTTGTTGAAGCTCTTTGGCAAGGAACAGCCTCGCTGAACACCCACTCAAAAATGGGGCATCTGCCTCTTCTTTTGTTGCGTATACAGTACCTTCCAGGATACAGGCTGGGTGCGTTACCAGAACGAATCAGGCTTGTAAATGCAAAGACGGAGGAGATCGCTATTAGGAGCACTTCAGATTATGAAGTCGACGTAAATGATCTCCTCAAAAACCTCGTCGAAATAAAAGACAAGATTGCCGAAATAAATGTGATTCAGGACAAGCGTATCAAGCTCGTAGCCGGTGATAAGCACGGTGATTTCGTTACCCTTGCAGGCGAGCATGGCCTAAAGGCAACAACTTTATCTTCATAAAGCGATGCAAACTATTGTTTTCGACGTTAAAGGGAGCTATGGCCATTTTCGCAAGCCCTATGCGCCCGTGAGTCCAGTTACCTACCCATTTCCGCCGCCGCCTTCAGTTCTAGGTTTGATTGGAGCAATATGCGGCTACGGAAAGGAGGATTTTCATCAAATCATCGGATGGGAAAAAACCAAGATCGCCGCTACGTTACGCTCGCCTGTAAGATTGTTCAGAGCAGCCGTCAACCTTTTGAACACGGATGATGGAACAGATAAGCATTTTATCCCCCGAGGCGACACTTATCACATGCAAATTCCATTCGAGTTTTTGAGAATGCCATCATTTCGACTTTATGTTACTGGACTCAGCAAAAGGGTAGAGTCTGACTTGCTCAAACATCTAAGAACCGGCACAACCGCCTATACTCCCTGTCTGGGATTAGCAAATTGCATTGCAGACACTGCTTACGTAGGCGAATTTGCCGCCCGAAACATAGATAGTGATAAACCGGTCAGCTGTGCAAGCGTGATTCCCTGGAACGATAGGATTGTAGTTAAATATGATGAGGGTCGACATTTCCAGCGTTTTCGAATCCCTGCAGTTATGGACAATAAGCGAATGGTTCATAGATATCAGGAAGTTGTTCTGGCAGAAGACGGGGGTCCTTTGGAAGTAAAAGGAGTCAATATGTATGAAGTTGGAAGCGAAACCATCGCCTTTCTCTAAAGCTCTCGCTCACGAAAACGATCCGCTAGCAGACCATCTCTTGCGCGTTGCTCGTCGTGCAGAAGCGCTAGTGACCGGTTGCGATGCTGAAATTCGTCAAGCTGCCATTCTCGCAGGTCTCTTCCATGATTCCGGTAAAGCAACCAATTATTTTCAAGATTATCTCGCCGGCCGCACAAAAAAGTCGCAGCTGACATCACATTCAGCAGTCAGCGCAACTCTTTTCTGGGCTTTATCGTCTGCACTTAAATTTGACAACTTGTCTACAGCCTACAGGATTCGGCTCAGTGCATTTCTTGCAATTCTACGCCATCATGGGTATTTGCGCGCGCCATGGCATGAAGAGCTGCAAAATTTGCGTCTGGATGCACACTCCACGTCGACCATTTCAGACCAGCTTTCCATGATCGATCTGGCTGGGATTGCAAAGTGGGTTGCGGAGAAAATTAACGGGTACGGCCTGATGCTTGAAAAAAAACTACCAGATCAAGTTGATGAAGTTTTGAACCTGCTTCATAAAGGTTCGACTATTGCGCCGCCATTACGTGATGCGTACACCGAGCTTTCAGCATCTGTTAATTTTCTTACTGCCTTTGGCGCACTTCTCTCCGAGGACAGACTCGATGCAGCACTGATTGGTAATGAAATGCAAAGAGTCATGCTTCCGACCAGATTAGTTGAGGACTTCGTCTACAAACGTTTTGGGGAATGCCACAACGATTTGGATAGTCTGCGGCGCGATATTTCGGACAAAGTGTGCGAACAAATACTCGCAAATTACGATCAAAGTCACTTTACTTTGACTGCACCAACGGGTTCAGGAAAAACACTTGCAGCCTTGCGGATGGCATTGCATTTACGGAGTGAGTTGGCTAGTTCGACATGGAAACAACCCCGAATCATTTACTGCCTTCCTTTCACATCGATCATTGACCAGACACATCAAGTCTTCAAGGATGTTTTGGAAATGCAAGGTTTTTCGGGACAAGATGTGCTCCTCAAGCACCATCATTTAACAGAGGCCTTTTACCGGACAAAGGATGATAACGAATACCCTGCGGAAGGGGCTGGGCAACTCTTGACCGAAAGTTGGCAATCCGAAATTGTGGTCACTACATTCCATCAACTGCTTAATTCTTTCCTTTCGCCAGAGAATCGGAATATCAAGCGTACATCGCAAATCGCGGGGGCAATCGTTCTGCTTGATGAAGTTCAAGCTGTTCCACTTGAGTACTGGGATTCTATTAGCGCCCTTTTTGAGGCAGTAGCCGAGCGAACAGGCGCTCGCTTTATATTACTGACTGCGACCCAACCGCTTATTTACGAACCTGATAGATCGATCGAATTACTGCCTGACCATGAGAGGTACTTCCGGACACTCTCACGCACTCGCTTACATTGCAAGCATAATGAACTAATTTCTGAAGAAGTGCTGGCTAGCCAAGTGGTCACAGCTATCAAAGCAATTCCTGAGCAATCGGCTCTAATCGTCCTCAATCGGCGTGCAACAGTCGGCCGGCTTTATAAAATGCTCGAGAAGCAGATTGATCACGTATTTGCGCTTTCAACATATCTTACGCCTTCAGATCGCAAAGTACGCATTCGCCAAATTCATGAGCGTCTGGTCGCCGGAAAACCATGTGTAGTCGTTTCGACGCAACTTGTTGAAGCAGGAGTCGACCTCAGCTTTCCAATCATTTTTAGAGATCTCTCACCGCTAGACTGCATTATTCAGTCGGCGGGTCGCTGCAACCGTCATGGCGAGTGGCAAACTGGCAATGTCCATCTTGTCAATCTTAAAAGCAAGCAAGGTTGTCAATGGCATAAGGTTTACGACGCTCCTTTGGTCGAGGCAACCACTGATGTGCTAGGTGAAAATCCTGTGTACGAAGAACATGAATTTATTTCACTTGCGAAAAGATATTTCCGGGCCTGTAAGAATCGTCAGCAGCAAAATCGCGTGGATGAACTTCTGATTCATGGAAAATTTGATGAGCTTCCTACCAGATTTCAGCTTATTCGGGAAGGCTTGCCAACAAAGAGCCTATTTGTGATTCGCAACGATGAAGACAGAGCTCTATGGGCACGATATCTCGAATTAATCGACCAGCCGGCAATGATCAGGGAGCAGTATTTTAGGGCTTTTAAGGCTAATTTTTATGAGCGAGTCATTCAGGTTTTTGGCACCAATGAGGAAGGAATCAGACCACTGAATGTAGGGCCCGAAACATACGATTCCATGCTTGGATTCGTGGGATTTCCAAAAGAAAAAGAAGACGCTGGAGCAGTAATCTTATGAATAAAAAAAATTTCCTCATCAGGAGACTTTTGATCCACACGAATATGCCATTCGATGGCAATGGAGCGGATTTACGCCGGGCAGTCACAGCTTGTTTTAAAGACATTCCTGTTTTACATAACCATAACGGTGCAGGTTTTGATTATCGTTCTCCTCGTGTGCGTTATCTGGTCGTAAAAGGTGTGCCGCAGATTGTATCTTTTGGTTCAGGAGCAACAATTGTCGAGTACTTATATCGCAAACGATTTGATCTGCGAGTGGCCGACTGTTATTACAAAATAACTGGCGTGGAGCTGGTCGATGACCTTGTGACTGTTGGAGGAGGTCATGAGCTCATGAGTTACGAAAGTCAGACACCGTGGCTAGCTCTGAATCAGAAAAACAATGCGATCTATTGTGGCTTTTTAAAGCAGATTGAGCGGAGACATTTCTTGGAACGAATACTGGTCGGGAACTATCTTTCGCTCTGCAAAACTCTAGGGATCTTCCTTGAAGAGCGTGTAACCGCTTCTTTGGATGACTGGAAGCAGATAGATGTCAGCGACAAGGGGATATCGATGCGCGGTTTTATTGTGAAATACCACTCAAATATGCTTCTTCCCTTCGGCCTTGGGCTAGGTAAATGGGTCGCAAAGGGTTTTGGTTTGATGAATGTGGTAAAGGAAAGGGAGGTCGGCCACTTCGTGTCGGCCGGATTAAAGAAAAAAGAGCTTTAATCCTATAAATGATTTTGAATCACCTTACGACACAGCCATATCCGAAGAGCTTCCATGCAGCTCATCATCAACACCTACGGCGCTTATCTGCGACGCCGGGGAGAACTCTTCCAGGTAAAGGTCGATGACGCAGTAAGCGAGGTTTCTGCCAGGAAGGTTCGCAGCATCCTCATTGCCACCGCCGCTTCCATGTCCACGGACGCCGTGCAGCTGGCAATCGAAAACAACATCGACATCATCTTTCTCGACAAGTACGGCAATCCTTACGGTCGCGTCTGGCATTCCAAGATGGGATCCACGGCGCAAATCCGGCGTAAGCAACTGGAGGCTGCTGAACAACAGCTAGGCCTCAATATCGCGCTCGGTTGGGTGCGAAAGAAGTTCGACAATCAGGTGGATCTGCTCGAACGTATGCGAAAGCGCAGAACCAGGCTTTCCTCAGAGCTCACCGACGGGATAACGCAGTTAAAAAGGTTGCGCCAACAGCTGGAGGGCCTCAAGGGAAGTCTGGACGAGCGGCGCAATTCGATTCTCGGAATCGAAGGCAATGTGGGCCGAGTCTATTGGAACACGGTAAGACTTCTGCTGCCCGAGAAATACAGATTCAGCGGCCGGAGCCGCAACCCCGCCAAGGACGAGTTCAACTGCCTGCTCAATTACGCGTACGGCGTTCTTTATGGGACAGTTGAACGCGGTTGTATCCTGGCAGGCCTGGATCCTTTTATAGGCTTCATCCACACGGACAACTACAACAAGAAATCGCTCGTGTTCGACCTTATAGAGGTCTACCGCGTGTGGGCGGATGAATCGGTCATCAGTCTGTTCGCTTCACGAAAAGTCAAACAGAACATGTTCGACAGGCTTGAGAATGGCATGACGCTTAACCAGGAAGGCAAGGCCGTGCTGATGGCGAACTTCTCCGACTTTCTCTCCCAAAGCATCCGTCACAGAGGCAGAAACATCAAACGTCGGGACTCGGTTCAGTTCGATTGCCATGCACTAGCCAATAAACTAATCAAGCCGTAGGTTTCCCATGAAAAAAACGGAACAACTGGTCTGGATCATCTACGATATTTCGGAAAATCGGCCTCGGGCTCGGGTCGCCAGGCACTGCAAGGATGCCGGCCTGTATCGCGTGCAGAAATCCGTTTTCCTGGGAACCATCGAACGCAACCGCCTGGATGAACTCATTCTAAAGATACGGGACCAGATCGATGAAGAATCCGACAAGGTCTATATCTTCCCCATGTGCGAACAGGACTTTCGCAAGGTCATCCTTCAGGGACAGGCTTTTGATAAAAAGCTCGTCACTGACGAAATCCGGGCGCTAATAGCTTAGAGTTACTCACATGGACGAGTCAGCCAAACTTCCTCCGGTGAGCGACACAGAGGCCACGCCCATGATAACGCCCTCTGAGGTAATCGAGTACATTTATTGTCCTCGCTTCATCTATTTCATGAGGTGTCTGGAGATACCGCAGTTCGAGGACCGGCGTTACAAGGTTTTGAAGGGCCGGGAGGTACACAAGCGGAGAACTAAAGAAAACAGGGAATATCTTAGAAAGAAAATTGGGGCAACCGGGAAGAGTCTGAATGTTTACCTGGCATCAGCCCGTTTGCGCGTTAGGGGAATAGTCGATGAGGTGCTCGTTCTCAAGGACGGAAGCCTAGCGCCTTTGGATTATAAGTATACGCCCTTCCGGGAAATGGCATTTCGGACCCATCGCATCCAGCTTGTTTTGTATGCTTTGCTTATTCGCGAAACGTACAATCAACCGGTCAACTGCGGATTTCTGGCCTATGTGCGGGATAGCAGCAAGTTGATAAAGGTAAATATCGACAGCGGCGCCGAGCACGAGACGATAAATGTCGTTGACAGGATTTTCAAGATAGTAGAAACTTGTAGCTTACCAGGGCGAACCAAATATAGGGTTCGCTGCCATGACTGCTGTTATAAAAATATTTGCGTTTGATTTTTTTAAGGAGAAAATACCTGCATATCCATAAATGCAAAGATGTAAAAAGCCTTAATTGCGGTAGGATTTTTTCAATAATGGTGGTTTTTAATCAGAAAAAGAGGGAGGATTTTGGCTTCATCGCAGCTAGAAAAAGCCTGCAAAGCCCTTATGGGGCAAAATAATTGCGGTCACCGGAAATGATCCATTAGAACAAGGATTGAAACCGAGCGAGTCTATGAGGTATCGGAAATTGTAAAGTCCGGTCACCGGAAATGATCCATTAGAACAAGGATTGAAACCACATAATTTTGTTATGTTCCAAGCCTGCTATCTCGTCACCGGAAATGATCCATTAGAACAAGGATTGAAACTACGGCATACGCCCCTGGGAGATGGAGGACGTATCGTCACCGGAAATGATCCATTAGAACAAGGATTGAAACAAGGCGTTTAAAGGCGTACCCGGTATCCGGGCGAGCTGTCACCGGAAATGATCCATTAGAACAAGGATTGAAACACGGCAACGGCGTATGCAACTCCTTCACGGCATACACCGTCACCGGAAATGATCCATTAGAACAAGGATTGAAACGATTAGACACGTCAACCTCGACCCGTACGCTGTAAATCGTCACCGGAAATGATCCATTAGAACAAGGATTGAAACCGAGCTGAATGAAACCGTAGGCCGCATTGCAGATTCCGTCACCGGAAATGATCCATTAGAACAAGGATTGAAACAATTCTGGCTACGTCGGTCCTGGGGTGAGAAATGCGTCACCGGAAATGATCCATTAGAACAAGGATTGAAACACGATGAAGGGCATCGGGTGGCTGCTGAACAAGCGGAGTCACCGGAAATGATCCATTAGAACAAGGATTGAAACTAGGCATTATTCCGGGAGACCGGCCGCCCCAGCTTTTGTCACCGGAAATGATCCATTAGAACAAGGATTGAAACTCGAAGTAGTAGTTGTGAACCTCCCCGCCGTGATTCGTCACCGGAAATGATCCATTAGAACAAGGATTGAA
>JACUUL010000121.1 GCA_014859345.1 Thermoleophilia bacterium | reverse complement strand
GTTTAAGGCGTTAAGTCTTTCCTTTTCCTTTTTCAATCCACAACCCGGCATATTTCAGCGGGAACGCGGTGAAGCACATGTTCGCGCAGCGTATCACCAGGTCGGCGGTGTTTGAAGCTACATCCAGCATGTTACCGCAGCCGACTGTGAGAACTGTGTGAATGCTATCTTAAAGGCTCAGGATCATCCCTACGTCTGCCGCAATTATAGAGCTATAGTCAATTCTGGTGTATGACACCGCATTGATCAGGCGACGCTCCTGTTTGATTCCTCGATCTCGATTCCGTCCTTGGACTTTACTCCGGTGATTACTGCCAAGTGTTTGAATCCGCGCAGCCTGCGCCAGTTGTCCTCGGCACACATTCCCAGCTTGAAGGCCGTCGTCAGCATGGTCTGACGGGTGACGCAGCCCTTGGCCTGTCTGCTTCTGTGCCGGATGGTGACGTTCGTGATGGTAGTGTCAAAATTCTTTTCGCTTTTTTGATTGGCGGCCTCATCTGGTTTCATCAGGCAACAGCTTCCCTGGCTTCCGATTCCTGGTAGAGTTTTTCCATTGAGAGATACCGTTTTGTTCCCCATTTAGTTCCCGCGATGTGACGGAGACGCGCCGCGTATAGACTCCATTGACTCCGCGCATCCCGGCACGGCCGCCCGGACCGGCTCGCCCTGGGCTGAAACAGAGAAACGGCCCCTCGCGGAGCCGGTCTTCTGTTCAAACCATATTTTGCCTATTTTTACGCGGGCACTCTTTCCCGGCGCTTCTTCCACACCAGGTAGAGATCGTATTCCATCTGAAGTCCAGCCCAGAACTCAGCGGGGACTTCGAAGGCGTCTTCCAGCTCAAAGGCAGTGTCCGGGGTAATCCGCTTTTTGGCGTTTATAATGTCGCTGATAACCTGCTTCGGACGATCCATCTGTTCAGCCAGATACTTCTGGGTCCAGCCCCGCTCCTTCAGCTCCTCACGGATTAAATCACCCGGCGGGGATACAAAAGCCGGCCTGATCTCGTGGGCGCTCATCTTCCTTCCTCCCTTACCTGT
>JACUUL010000025.1 GCA_014859345.1 Thermoleophilia bacterium | reverse complement strand
CCCGGCATGAACGAATCGCGGGTGATGGAATCGTGCCTGATGGAAAGGGACTGGCCCCTGCCGCCGAAAACTACCTCCTGATGAGCTATCAGACCTGGCAGGCGCACACTGTGGATGGGGATGCCATCGTGCACCATCCCCCGGGCGGGGTTCCCTTCCGGACCCGGCGGCGCTTCAGCCTCCGGCCTCTCCCCGGCCATCAGGTCAGCGGTTCTGAGCGCTGTACCGGAGGGAGCGTCCAGCTTCTGGTCATGGTGCAGCTCGATTATCTCGGCGGCGGGCAGGTGCCGGACGATCATCCGGGCGGCTTCCATCATCAGCACCGCGCCAATCGCGAAATTGGGCGCGATGAAGCAGTTGGCGCCGGCGGAGCGCGCCTTTCTTTCAATCTCCTCAAGCTGTTCTTCTCCCAGGCCTGTGGTGCCCACAACACAGTGGATCCCCCGCTCCAGGCATGCCATGACATGATCGAACACCGTGGAGGGATTCGTGAAATCGACGGCAACGTCGGCCCCTTCAGCTTCCAGGCACTCCTCGAGTCCTTCGTACGCCGGCACGCCGCCGATGCCGAAATCGTCCCGGGCCTTCGGGTCTGAGAAGGCCGGATCAACCGCCGCGGACAGCGTCATGTCGTCCTCGGCTCCAACCGCGCCGCAAACCGCGCGTCCCATGCGTCCCAGGGCGCCGATAACCATCACCTTCAACATGCTCCCTCCTCCTCCTGTGATTGCCGGATTCCCGGTCCCGTCCGGTTTTTGGTCTTTCCCTGCCGCTTTCATTTTTTCCGCTCCGCTGCCATTTCCGCTATGAGGATCAGGGGTTCGGCATCTATCTCGTCCGCGGCCGCCCGAGCCGCGTCCTGGGCCTGAGCAACATGGCGGGCGGTCTCTTTGGCCGCGTCATCGAGCGCGCCTGTGTCCCTGACCCGCCGGCAGATTTCAGCCACAACCGGATCACGGGGCTCAACCCCGAGAAGGCCGGCAAGCGACGTGTCTCTTTCCAGGCCAATCATCAGGGGCATGGTGACGGTGCCGTCCCGCAGATCTGCTCCGGCCTGCTTGCCCAGCTCGGCCGATTCGCCGGCGAAATCCAGGATATCGTCCGTGATCTGGAAGGCCATCCCCACGCTGCGGCCGAATCCGCTCATGGCGCTTATGGTTTGTTCCCGGCAGCCCGAGAGCAGCGAACCCAGGCTGCAGGCGGCGGAAAACAGTCCAGCGGTCTTCAGGCGGCAGCGCATAAGATATGCTTCCACCGGCAGACGGTGGTCCCGGGCCTGTTCCATCTGCGCGAATTCACCCCGGCTCAGGCCCAGGCTGGCAGACGCAAGCATGGAAACGGCCCGCGGCACGCCCTGGGCGGCGAGGGTCTTGAATGCGGAAGCGAAGAGGTAATCGCCGGCCGCCGCGCCGATCAGGGGTCCGTACCTGGCGGCCAGGGTGGGCTGGCCACGCCTGAGCTGGGCTCCATCCAGGATGTCATCATGAACCAGGGACGCCATATGCACCAGCTCCACGGCCACCGCCGCCGCGTAAATCCTTTCATCGACCTCATATCCTTTTTTGGTTGTGAGAAATACAAGCAAGGGCCGCAATCTTTTGCCGCCCGCCGCCAGCGTCAGCGCGCAGGCTTCCCCCAGCCTGCCTCCGGGACCGTGACTTATCCGGGTCAGCCGCTCTTCACACCCGGCCAGAAACCCGCCGAACCGATCCTGGTAACCGGCCTTGAACTGATCCTGAGCGTATTCGGGTCCGGTGCTTTTCAAACCTTTCCCCAGTGCAGAGCGATTATGGATCCAGCCAGAAGGCGGAAGGAGACGTCGCCAAGGCCGGCATCCGTCATGATAGCCGCCAGCTCCGGCGCCGGTGGAAAGCGCCTGACCGACGAGGGCAGGTACGAATAAGCCGAACGGTTCCGGGAGATGATGCTTCCCGCCACAGGTATGGCCCGGTCGAACCAGATGCCGAAAAAACCCTTGAAAGGTTGCCTGGCGGGCCGGGTGATCTCCAGGCAAACCACCCGTCCGCCGGGTCTTACCACCCGGGCCATCTCCGAAAAAGCCTTGCCTATATCCTTGATATTGCGTACGCCGAATCCGACTGTGACAGCATCGAAGCGGTCATCCTCGAATTCGAGCGCTGTCGCGTCTCCCCATCTGAAATTAACCGGCCTGTCTCTCGTGCGCGCTTTCCGGTTGGCGACCTCCAGCATCCTTTGGCTGAAATCGATGCCTGTTACCTCTCCCGCCGGACCCACGGCGTCATATAGCGCGAAGGCCAGATCGCCGGTGCCGCAGCAGACATCCAGAGCCCGGCCGCCGGTCTGGAGCCCGGTTCGGGCAACCGCGAGCCGCCGCCAGTGATGGTGCCTGCCGGCGGTCATGGCGGTGTTCATCAGGTCATAGCGCCTGGCGATGCTCCCGAACATGGCGCGCACCCGGCGTGGTTCCGGAGCTGCGGATGTACCTTCCGGCCTGTCTATCTTTCGTTCCCTTCCAAGCCGTTCCACCGTTGGAACAGGTCGTGTCCTATGCCCAGCGAGTCCATGATCTTACCGGCCATGAAATCAGCCAGTCCATCAACATTACGGGGCCTGTGGTAAAAAGCCGGCATTGCCGGAACCATCCGAGCGCCGGCCTGCTTCAGCCGCAGCATGTTCCTCAAGTGGATCTCGCCAAGAGGCGTTTCACGGGGCACGATCACCAGAGGTCTGCCCTCCTTGAGCATGACGTCCGCCACCCGGTGCACGAGATGGCGGGTGACGCCACAGGCAATAGAGGCCAGGGAAGACATGGAACAGGGGCAGATAATGGACGCGGCTGCCAGAAAACTGCCGCTGGCAAAGGGACTGGACATGTCGTCCGGAGCCGCGCTGGCGATGTCTTCTCCCGCCAGCCCGTGGCTGTCGAGAAAGGCATTGATTACCTCTTCGCGCGATGCCCCTTCGAGACCGGCGCCCGCCAGGTCTTCAGCCCGGATCACTTCGATGGATCCGTTGGAAAAGCAGGCCGTGACCTCGTGCCCTCCCGAGTGGAGGGCCCTGAGCAGCCGTCCTCCGTATATCTGGCCGCTGGCGCCGGTTATTCCCACAAATATCTTCATCTGTGAAAGTCTAGCATCAGGAAGCTTCCGTTCCTAACTCTTCCCTCAAAACCCGAGCAGCTCCTTGAGCCGCCGGGCGTTCCGGAGCGCGTGCCCCTGCCAGTCGTTATTGAAATAAGCGTGGACATCAATTCCGTCGGCTGTGAATTTTCCGATGATATCCGCCCATCCCTGAAGTTCCGCCTCCGTGTAAGAACCATCCGCTTCGCCGTAGTGAAAACGCAGGTAGGTCCAGTCCGCGGTCAGCATGATCTCGCTGGGCCGTTCGGGATGATCGGGGATGCACAGGGCCGCACCGGCGCTATTCAGTATGTCGTACACTTCCTGGCAGTACCAGCTATCATGCCGGAACTCAAAAACCTGGCGCCATTCCCCGGGCAGATAGCCGGCGAAGGCGGCCAGGCGGTCATCATCGCGCTTCATTGAAGGCGGCAATTGCCAGAGCACCGGTCCCGCTTTCTTGCCCAGAATTCCAATCAGGTCGAAAAACCTGTCCACTGATTCGCCTGTCATATTCAGGCGTTTGACATGAGTAAGATAGCGGCTGCCTTTTACGGCAAACATGAAACCTGGCGGCGTCTGACTGGCCCAGTTGTTTACATGTTCGGGCTTGGGAAGCCTGTAAAAAGTGGCGTTTATTTCCACCGTATCGAAACTGCGGGCGTAATGAGCCAGCCATTCGGATGATCCCAGTCCCGGGGGATAGAATATGTCCCGCCAATGGCCGTAGTTCCAGCCTGAGGTGCCGATCCTGATACTGGACATCTGACCTCCGGGATGCAAGTCAAGACTCCTGCGGTTATCAAAAAGGGACACAAAAGAATGTCCCTTGTCCACCTGCAATTCTCAGAAATAATCTTCCCTTCTGGCCGCGAAAAATATCTCCGAAATCCTACCTGGCGACAATCACCTCGTTGGCGCCTTTTTCCTTGGCAGTCCGCAGGGCCCAGTCCGCCTTTTCCAGGAGGGACGCGGTGTCGACAGCGTGCACGGAGAACTCGGCGATGCCCAGACTCAGGGACAGCGAACCGCCCGCCCATTTTTCATTTTGAAGAACACGGCCGGCAACCTGATCGCGGACCCGGTTCGCAACCTTGACAGCGTCGATATGGGCATCCTCCCCCCCGGACGCGTTTACTTCGGGAAGCAATATGGAAAACTGAATGCCGCCGTACCGGGCCACCACATCGACGTCGCGTACCGACCGGCGCAGGATATCAGCGACTTCCCTGAGAACCATTTCACCCGCTTCGGACCCGAAGCTGTCGCTGAACTTCCTGAAGCCATTCAGGTGGATCATGATCAGGGAGACTGGACGGTTATATCTGCGGCCAACGGCGATCTCCCGTTTCAGCACCTCGTAGAAATACCGGTGGCTATATAGTTGAGTCACTCTGTCAATCAGCGAAGATCGCTCAGCGTCCTGCGCGATTCGGATATTGTCCAGAAGCAGGCCCAGCTGCCTGGTTACCGGCTCCAGCAGTTCGACTTCTTCCGGATCGAACGCGTGCGGCTCCATGCTTCCCAGCTGCAGAACACCCAGCACCTCCCCCTTAGAGAGCAACGGGAACAGAACCGCCGACCTGATGCCCTCTTCCAGGAGCAGCTTGTCGGTGGGGTACTCATCGCCACTTATCACATCGCGGACGACCGGCCGGCGCCGTTTGATCACCTCGACGACCGGCAGCGATTCCACGGGCAGCCTCAATCCTTTGGTGAGCCAGGTCCGGGGCGCCTCGGTCCTGACCGCGACGATCTCGATTTCGCCGGACTCCGGCTGCAGAATGATCATGCAGGACTGTTCGAAATCCATCAGCCGTGAGGCATGCATCACAAAAGAATCATAAAAACTGGTGATACCGTTCCCGGCGCCTACATCGGCAGTGATTGACTCCACGAACTCTGCCTGTTCCCGGTCCCGTCCCAGTTCGCCGGCCAGCCTGGCGTTCTCTACCGCTACCGCTATGCGGTCGGCGGCCACGCAGAGGGAATCCTTCTCTTCGGCGGTGTAGTGGTGAGGGGTAAGCGTAGCCAGACTGAGAATGCCTATCGGCTTCTCCCTGGAATAAAGGGGTAGGCAGATGAGCGTTTTCGCATTCACTGATTTAAGATACGGGTTGGTCTGCCGGGAATCTGTGGGCAAATCCTCGGAGACTGCGATGTAACGTCCAGCGAACGCCTGTCCGATGATGCCTTCTTCGGTCCTGGCGGTCATCCGGGACGCGCCGCCCGGCTTAAAGCCGAAAGACGCGCGCACAGTGAGCTGCTCTCCGCTGCTGTCGGCCAGATAGACCATGCCCAGGTCCGCGCCCACGAACGAAGCTGCCGACTCAAGCAGGTTCTGCAACAAATCGCCCAGGTGCATCGACGAGAGCGCGGCCTCTGACATCGAAACCAGGCCCGCCAGCTTCTCGCTCTTGGCCCGCGCTTCCTGGTACGCTTCCTCCAACTGCTCCTCTCGCTCGCCGAGCATATAGTTCATGGCGTAGAAGTTCTCAGTGATCTCGTCGACCGGATCGGCTGTGGCTCCCCTATAGACTTCGCAGAGGCGGCAATCCTCGAGCTTTCTGGCGAACTGTCCCTGCACCTCTCCGCGGCAGAAGGTGCCGGCGATCAGCCAGCAACGCGCGTGCTCCATTCCATAGGCCGGGCAATCTTCCTTGGCGCAGCCCAGCCGCTCCCAGCAGGTGCAAAGTCGGTCATCCGTGAAGGAGGTGGCCGGCATCCGTTGCCGCTTGGACATCGTGCCCAGGATCAGATCATTTGTCCGAGCCCGGGCGGCCTCAAGACGCTGCGTCCTGTTAAACAGGGAGTTTTCTTGCCGAGCAAAGGCAGCCGCCCCGGCAGCGACCAGCACCGGCACCAGAACCAGCATGATCAGGGCGTGGACATCTGGCCAGAGCCATGAAATCAGCTCATGCGATAAAATCAGAAAGACGCCCCCGAGCGCTCCGAACAGCATGTACCATGCCAGCCTGGGCTTTCCGTAAGCTATATTCATCTCAACCCACCACCCCTGAGTTAATGAAAAAGACTCCTTCCGCGATTTTTAGACTTGTTTTTACAGATGAGCAGTCCCTGGAAAAGTCATATGGTTTGCCCGTTTTGCAGGTCTTTCATGAACCATGCCGGAACGCGGATAACTTGCTTTACTAGTCCCTTGATTAAAATACTAGCACTCAACCGCACAGAATGTGAGGTCTGTCCAGGCAAAAATTCGAATTCTTCCGGGCCTGGAAGAGACAGAAATGAAAAACAGATTAGTATTGTTGCTTAATCATATTAGAAATAAAGATAATCAACTATATTGACGATACCTGCGGGGGTATGTTATATTGCGACCTGGAAGAAAGGTGCCCAAAACCTTTCAACCCCCCACCCCCCTAGTGGAAAGCCCCAGTACCGGCTAAAGGCTGGGGCTTTTTCTTTTTATCTTTTCTGGATATCCAGAACCGCCAGAAATGCTTTCTGGGGGATCTCCACGCTTCCCACCAGCTTCATTCTCTTCTTGCCCGCCTTCTGTTTCTCCAGAAGCTTGCGCTTCCGGGTGATGTCTCCTCCATAGCATTTGGCCAGCACGTCCTTGCGCTTGGCTGGGACTGTTTCCCTGGCGATTACCTTCTTGCCGATAGCGGCCTGGATGGCGACCTCGAACATCTGCCTGGGAATCTCCTGTTTGAGGCGTTCCGCCAGAGCCCTCCCCTGCTGATATGCCTTGTCTTTATGAGAGATAAGCGACAGGGCGTCCACCGGCTCACCCGCTATGAGGATATCCAGCTTGACCAGGTCGCTTTCCCTGAACCCGGACATCTCGTAATCCATCGAGGCGTATCCCCTGGTGCGCGATTTGAGCTGATCGAAGAAATCGAGAACGATCTCGGCCAGCGGCAACCTATAGTGTAGCTGAACCCTTTGAGTGGATATATACTGCATGTCCTCAAATTCGCCGCGGCGCTCCTGACAAAGCTCCATGACCGGGCCGACGTAATCGCCGGGCACAAGAACCGATACCCGCGCGTAGGGCTCGCGCACAGACGAGATTTCCTGGGGTTCCGGCATGTCCGCCGGGCTGTGAACCGCGATCTCGCCGCCATCTGTGAGCCTCACCCGGTACTCCACATTGGGCGTGGTAGCCAACAGGTCCAGGCCGTATTCCCTTTCCAGCCGTTCTTTTACTATATCCATGTGCAGCAGTCCCAGAAACCCGCAGCGAAAGCCGAATCCCAGGGCCCGCGATGTTTCCGGCTCATAGCTCAAGGCGGCATCGTTCAGCTTCAACTTCTCCAGGGCATCCCGCAGCGCAGGATAATCGTCGCCCTCGATGGGGAAGATCCCGCAAAACACCATGGACTTGGCCTCCTGATATCCGGGAAGCGATATAGGCGCCCGGCGGCTGGCCAGCGTGAGCGTATCACCGACACGCAGATCGCTGAGATTCTTTATGCCGGTGATAACATAACCAACCTCCCCGGCCGCGAGGTTCCCGACCGGCATCATGTTCGGAGAGAAAAAACCGACCTCTTCTATCTCGGTCCTGGTTCCCGGCGCCATAGCCAGGATCTCCTCTCCCTTGCGGAATGATCCGTCCACAACCCGCACAAAGGCGATAACGCCCCGGTACTGATCGTATACGGAGTCGAATATCAGCGCCCGGGGCGGCGCGTCAGAATCGCCGGCAGGCGCCGGTATGCGCCCGATGATCGCCTCCAGCACCTCTCGCACACCCTCGCCAGTCTTCGCGGATACCCGCAAAACTTCCGCCGGATCGATGCCGAACAGGTCGGAGACTTCACCGGCCACCCGCGCCGGGTCGGCCGCCGGCAGGTCTATCTTGTTGAGAACCGGCACGATCTCCAGATTATTTTCCATCGCCAGGTACGTATTGGCCAATGTCTGCGCCTGGATGCCCTGCGCCGCGTCCACTACCAGCAGCGCCCCCTCGCAAGCCGCCAGGCTGCGCGACACCTCGTAGGAAAAGTCGACGTGGCCCGGAGTATCTATCAGGTGCAGCATATAAGTACGGCCGTCCAGGGCGCCGTACAGAACCCTGGCCGCCTGAGCTTTGATGGTAATACCCCGTTCCTGCTCCAGCTCCATCATGTCCAGCATCTGGGCGGTGATCTCGCGGCCGCTTACCGTATTCGTTATTTCCAGAATCCGGTCTGCCAGAGTCGATTTTCCGTGGTCGATGTGGGCAATTATGGAAAAATTTCTGATCAGTGACTGATCCATGACATATACATTAGCAGAACCTTGAGGCCACGGGCGGGCGCCGGGTTTCTTCAGGATGTCCGGGCAGATGGACGGCGAATGAGTTTCAGAAAGGAGAGTTCCGGCATCCGGGTCAGCCACGCGATGCCCAAAAATACCGCCGCAGCCCCGGCCATGGCCGTGCTCAGCGATATAAACTGTGCCCCCAGGGCCCGGCCCAGGGAGGCGTCCAGGAATCTCCAGCTGAAATAAGCTGCCGCCGCCACGGCCACAGAGGTCGCCGCCACCGAAGCGCCCGAGCGCAGGATCGCCCTGCCGTCAACCCTCCCCAGCTCTCTGCGAATGAGCAAGAGAAGGGCCATGAACATGGTTGCCGACACGACAGAGGTAGCCAGAGGGATGCCGCTGAGTCCCAATCCCAGCGGGTAGATGAACAGCCAGTTGAGCAGGGCGTTCAGTCCCAGATTGGCAAGCGCCAGCAACGTGGGTTTCCAGGGCCTGCCAAGCGAAAAAAAGCTGCGGGTAAGCAGGGCGCTGCCGCCGCTAAAGGCGCTGCCGAAAGCAAAGAAAAAGAGTGCTGAAGCCACCCGGGAGGTATCCCCGGCAGTGAACATGCCATGCTCGTAAGCCAACCGGACAATCGGCTCGGACAGCGACAGAAACACCGCCGAGATTGGCAAAAGCAGAAAGAAAATCACCCGCAGGCCCAAAGTCATCGTGTAACGAAAAGCATCAGGGTCTCCCCGAGCCGCCAGTCTCGAGAGGGTGGGAAAGAGTACCGTGCCTACCGCGATGGCGAAAAGCGCCTCCGGCAGCTGGTACAGGCGAAAAGCATAAATCATCGCCGCCACTCCCGTATCGCCCAGGAAAGAGGCAAACTGGACATTCACGATTCCATTCAGATTGATCAGCCCAAGGCTCAGACTGACAGGCAGCATCATAGCCCCTACCCGCCGGACGTTGCGGTTTTTTAGCGCCAGGCTAAACCCCAGACTGCCGCCTCTGCCGCGAAGCCAGGGAAGCTGCACCACCAGCTGGATGATCGTGCCCAGGAGCACCCCCCAGGCCAGAGCCTCGATTCCCAGCCTTTCATACCCCAGGAATATCGCAGCCAGAATAACCACGTTCCAGAGGATCGGAGCGATGGCGGGCAGAGTGAAGTGCTCGAAAGAGTTGAGAATGGAAATCACCACGCCGGTTATTGCCAGCAGGACCACGGTGGGAAAAAGCAATCTGGTCATGGTTACGATATCCGCCATTATCGCCGGATCGTTACGGTATCCCGGGGCAAAGACCGGCATGATCTGAGGCGCGAAGATGATGAAAAGCGACACGACGATACTCAGGGCTATGGTGACCACGGTAAAGACGGTGCGGGCCACCAGCCACGCCTCGTCACGCCGGTCTTTCTCCAGGAGGCCGGTAAAAATCGGAATTAGCGCCGCAGATAACGCTGCTTGCGCCACCAGCATCTGGACGGTAGAGGGAACCAGAAAGGCTACTTCAAAAGCGCTCTTTTCGGCACCGGCGCCGAAGTATCTCGCCGCGACTATCTCCCGCGCGTATCCAAACACGCGGGAAAGAGTGGTCGCAGACATGATAAGCAGCGCCGCGCCAGCCAGCCTGTGGCCGGCTCCGGTGCCTGCCCCGGTGGGCTCCATCGGAACAGCATCTACTATATGCCTGCCTGCCAAGATTTCCTTTCATCTGATCGGGCCAGAAGACATTTTCTCCGGCGGACCGCCGGTTCCCTGCGGCGGCAAAACGGTACGCTGTTCAAGGATGCACCATACCGTAATCCGGGGCGTTATAAAAACCGTGTACTGGTTCATAATAAAGGTGAGTCCCAAGAATCGAGATCGGCTGAAACTCCATCCGGCAGATTAACCGGAAAACCATTCGGTAAAGGGCGCAGCAAAGCTCGCTTGGGACTCTTGTCATGCCCAGCGGGCGTGGAGCGGCAAGATCAATAAAATGATTTAGAATTGATTTTTTGGGGACAATTACCAAGTAAGAGTCCCGAGAGGTTGCAGGCCGGACCAAGGGAAGCACAAAGCCAAAGGCAGAGGAAAAGCGGATAGAACCGCCCGGTACGATGAAGCCGAGGCTACGCTGAGAATATCCCGAGGTAAGAGGCCAAGATCACTCGGGGCTCTTTTTTAACAGGATGAGAAAAAAGTTCCGTTAAGGCGTGCCCGCCTGCATCTGTCTCAGAATATTCTCCAGAGCCTGAATCTCGCTGCCGTAAGCTGCCCAGTCTCCCCTTCTCTGGGCGTCAACGGCCCGTTCGTAGCGCTCCAGCGCGGCCGCCGCCAGCTCGGGGGCGCCAGTTGGTATTTCAACCGGCGCTTCCGGCACGCCCGGCAGCGCGGGCGGCGGCTCTGCCTCCACGGCCGGCCTCTCCTCGATGCCGGTCAGCTCCACGTCGAATATTCGCTCCAGGGCCGTAGCCAGGTCGGTCTCCATGACGATCTGCCCCGCGTACGAAACCAGCACCCGCCTGAACTCCGGTATCTGGCTTCTGGCGGCGCGCAGATACAAAGGCTGCACGTACAGCATCGATTCCTCGACGGGAATGACAAGCAAGTTGCCGAAGATGACCTGGCTGCCGGCCTGGCTCCAGAGAGTGATCTGCTGGGATATGGCGGCGTCCTGGTTGAATCGTGCCTGTATCTGGCTGGGTCCGAAAACCAGTTTCTCCTTGGGGAATTTAAAGATTATCCGCTCCCCGTAACTGCCGGGATCCGATTTCGCCACCAGCCAGGCGATTATGTTTTCCCGGTCGCCGGGCGTGAAGGGCAGGATCATCATGAACTCTTCCCGCTCATCTCCAGGAAGGTTCATGATCACAAAATAGGGATCCATGGTCGAGGTTGCTGCGCCATCCTGTAAACGCGGAATTTTCCACTGATCTTCCTTGTTGTAAAACACCCGGGCGTCCGTCATGTGATAGGTCGCGAATATGTCGGCCTGCAGCCTGAACAGGTCCTCGGGGTAACGTAGATGGGCGCGCAGACTCTCGGGCATGTCGTCTCCCGGGATGAGCAGGTCTGGGAACATCTTTCCATATGTCTGGATCAGAGGATCTTCTTCGTCCACAACGTACAAAGTGACATCGCCATTATAGGCGTCAACCACTATCTTGACCGAGTTCCGGATATAATTTATTCCGTCCCTGGCTGGTTGCGAGTAGGGAAAATCGCCGCTGGTCGTATAAGCGTCCTGAATCCAGAAGATCCTGCCATCGGCAACCACCGGATAAGGATCGTTATCAAGCGTCAGAAAGTGGGCAATGTTCTCGGTTCGTTCCTTGATCTGCCGATGGATGATAATCCGGCTTTCGGCCGTTACCGCGTCGCTGAGCAGCAGCTTGATGCTGCCAAAGCGAGAGCTGAACGCAAGGCGCCGCAGATAGCTGCTGATGTTGATTCCCGCGTCGCCCTCGTAGGTTGTGTAGACGTTTTCCTCACCCTGGGGAAAATCGAACTCTTCGATCTCGGTGCGGACGACCACGTAGTCGTCGGCAAACTCGCCGAAATAGATGGCAGGCTGCTCGATCTCGAGTTCCGCGAAATCAGTCTGTGGGGGTATGTTCTTCGCCACAAGTTCAGGCAGGCCCTCATTGGTTACCTGCGCCACCGGACCGATGACCGCGCCGTAACCATGCGTGTAAACCATATGCTCGTTCTGCCAGGTGCGGGCGCGCGGGTCCAGTCCCTCTATCGACATCTCCCGGACCGAGAGCATCACCTGTCTCAGGCGGCCGTCAAACGTGTAACGATCCACGTCCACATCGAGGAAAGTGTAGTAAGGACGTATGGTCTGAATCTGCCTGTAAGTTTCCGACAGTGTGCGCGGATCCCATAGCCTGACGTTCCCGACAGTGTTGATGTTATTCTGGATGTCCTGGCCGGTGAGCGTGTCATCGGCGGCAAAGGGTCTGGTTTCGATCGGCTCCAGATCGAAGCCCCTCCTGGTGAAATCGATATTGTGCTGGATGAACGGCCCTTCTGTCGCCAGTTCGTTCGGCGACACCCGGTATTGCTGCACCAGGAACGGGTATACCTGCCCGGCAAATATGGCGGTGAGGATGATGATGCTGACCGCCACCAGCGGCAGTTTCCAGCCCCGGAAGTGGATGTTGACCAGAGCCAGCACAGCCGCCACGACGGCCGACGCCGCCAGAAACCTGTACACGGGCAATTGCGCGTGCAAATCGGTGTAGCTGGCTCCGAAAACCACGCCACGTGCCGAGTACAGGAGCAGATATCCTTTGAGCCAGTAGCTGATACCCAGCATGAACAGGATGAGGCCCAGGAGCACTGACAGATGCCCTTTCACATGAGGCGCCAGGGTCAGTTTCCCGCCGCTTATGTTGATGGCGTAATCGAAGAAATGCATGGCGGCGGTGGCCAGCAGGGTAAAGATGAGGGTCCACCACACCAGGGAGTGCAGCATCCTCAAAAACGGCAGGGTAAAGACATAGAAACCGACGTCATATCCAAAGATTGGGTCCGCAACACCGAAATCGGTGCGATTCGTAAATTTCAGAAAAGTCTCCCAGCCGGCGGCGCCGGCCGCCAGGGCAATCAGGCTGGGCAGCAGCACCAGGGCGGGAATGAGCCAGCGTACCACCCGGTCGGGAATCGGCATTCGTTCGATGACCTCCGCCCCGGGGCCAAACTGGTACCTGGGCGCCATGCGCCTGGCGATCAGCATGTTGCCATAGGCCACGGCAAAGAAAAACAACCCGGCCGCCAGCCCTACGGCCACCCTGGTGCGCAGAATCTTCAGGAAGACGGATGAGTAACCCACCTCGACGAACCAAAGCCACTCCGTGTACACGTAGATTACTGACGGCAGCAGAAAAAATAAAAAGAAGAGGATGGCCGCCACGATAATCCCGGTACGGAGACGCCGACGGTCACCGCCGCCCGGCCTTATGGGCCTTACTTTGCCCTCGTCTCCGCCGGGCGGAGGAGTCGCCGCCTCTGGTTCCAGGCCCATGCGCCGGGCCATCCTCTCCCAGGTTCGCGAAAAAGGTTCGTATTGCTTTTCATTCATAATTTAAATGGAGATGAAAGTGCCATTGGGAACGGTTGCCTTTATCCTAGATGAAGACCATGTCTGTTGACAAGCAGGCTTCATTTCCCTCGCAGATGGCTGGATCTTTGCCGCCGCAAGGCGCAGCGCCGCAAAGCCTTTTTTGGATCCGGTAAGTTTCCCTCTCTCCTTTCTTTATGCTATTATTCGCCCTTGCGTATTCTTTTTGTCTTTAATGATCTTTTTTTCAATCGGGAGTTTTCGGTTGGCAAATACAAAGCAGCAGCGCAAAAGAATAAAAATTGCGGCGCGCCAGCGCGTTGAGAACCTCAGATACAAATCCCGCATAAAAACGATTTTCAGGTCCCTGACTGTGGCGGCCCAGGATGACAAGGAGAAGGCGCCGCAGCTGGGACTGGAGCTGGTCACCCTGATTGACAAGGCTGCCAGCCGCGGCATCATACATCCGAACGCCGCCGCACACAAGAAATCCCGGGTGGCCTCCATCGTGGAACTGTCCGAAAACGCCGGAAAAACCAAAGGTCCTGCCACCAGTGAGCCAAAAAGCGGCAAGAGCAAAAAAGACCGGCGCGCTGAGAGGCACGAGAACCGGGCCACGCGCAAGACTGCGGTAAAAGAGAAGAGGAAACGTCTTGCCGCGGAACAGCCAAAGGCGGCCGAAGCCAGCCCGTCTGCGGCGGAGGAGGCTTCCGAAGAACAGCCTTCTGAGGTTGAACAGGAAGCTGGATCTGGCGAAGCTGCCGCGGAGGCTCCAAAGGGCAGCGCCAAGGAAACAAAGGCCGAAGAAGAGGGCGAGTAACATCCCGCTGGTCGATATGCCAGCCACGGTCGAAAACCTTCTGCAGAAACACGATTTCGGCGAGGTAACCCGCCTCCTGTATGATGATCCTTCCCTGGTCGCCGAGCTGGCGCGCCTGCTGGAAACCTCGAAGCCGGATATCCAGTCCGCCATTCTGAACATCCTCGGACGCTACGGATTTGATCACCCGGAGAATGTTTACGCGTACACCGGCAGCATCATGAAAGTGCTAAACAGCAACCCCGAGCTGAAATCGGAAGGCGCCTGCGCCCTGGCCAACCTGGTCTTTAATTTCCGCGACAAATCAGCTGAAATCATGCCCATGCTCAGCGGCATGCTCCGGGAGGAAGATCCGTTCCTGCGTGAGGACTCCGCATACGCCATCGGCAATATCGGGTTTAAATTCCCGGACCTGGTTGAAGCCGAATTGCCGGTTCTCGTTTTGATGCTGGATTCCGAAGATGGCGACGAGCGGGAAGCGGCGGCGCAGGCCCTGGGCAAGATCGGCATCAACTCGCCGGAGCTGGTCAAAGACGTCTTTCCCAAGCTGGTCGAGGTGCTGGAGCATGCCAAGGAAGCCAGCTGCGGCGGCATACTATCGGCCTTCGGCGCTTTCGGATTCAATTATCCGGAAATGGTGAAAGAGCAGATCCCCAAACTGATGGAATATCTCAAGAGCCGGAACCCGGTGGCCGTGAAGAACGCGGTTATGGCGTTGGGAATAATCGGCATGACGAGTCCGGAACTCGTCGAGGAGGCTGTCCCCCTGCTATTGGAACTGACCGGGCATCCCGACCGGGAAATCAGCCTGAACGCCAAGGTGGCGGTTTCCAGGAGTAATCAGTAACCGCTCATCCCGAACTTCCGACAGCAGGCTCGACGCTCGGCATGATTGGGAAAAAGCCCGCCCGGTCACACAATGTCGAGGACGCGGCAGATTGCCAGCTCCAGGGCGAAATCAGGCCTTAGCTCGCTGCGGCCTTTCATGTCGGCGTCCAGGTCAGAGAAAACTGCGATGGCCCGCCGCACGCCCGACCCGGTAAAGTTGCGCGATTGCCCTGCGATCTTTTTGGCGGGAAAGGGCTTAAGCCCGAGAGCCGCTGCTGAGGCGGCAGCCTCCTCTCCCCTTTCCCTGGCCGCGACTACCTGCGAAAGCTGTTTCAGGTGTTTTGCCAGGGAAAAGAAAACAGAGGCGGGAGCGGTTCCGTCCGCCAACAGTCTTTCCAGATGCCGGAAAACCGCTTCCCGGTTTCTGGTCCCCAGGGCATCTGTCAGGTCCCAGATGCGTGCCTCTGGCGAAACCCAGCATAAAGCTTCTATATCCTCCATTTCGACCGCGCCGCGCCCGGCGTAGGCAGCCAGCTTGTCGAGCTCAATGGCAATGGCTCGCTGATCAGGCCCGGACAGCGCCACCAGCCTCCGGGCTTCACCAGCGCCAAGCTTCAGCCCCCTGATCTCAGCCTGTTCCTGGGTCCAGCGGGGAAAATTGGCCGGCGTGGGCGCTGTGAAGACAAGTACCTCGCCTGCCGCCTCGACCGCCCGGTACAGGCCTTCGGTTTTCCTGAGGCCGGCGCCCACCAGCGCGATACAGGCGTATTCCGGCGGACAGGCCAGAAATGCGGCCAGCTCATCTTTGTCAGGTTTGTTCCAGGCACCGATATTCATCGCCATCACCAGCCTCACTCCCTCACCAAAAGGAAGGGTGCTGGCCGCCTGAATCACATGCCCGGCGCTATGATCCAGAGCATCGAAAATGTCTATGTTGATATCCGTGCCCGAATCTTCCGAGACCCTGTCCCGCAGACGCCGCGCCGCTGTCTCCACCTTGGGGGTATCGGTGCCGGTGATCAGATATACCGGTTTCAGCCTGTTTTTCTTTTTTGGTCTCGCGCTCATCCTTCCTTGCGTATCTCCATGTTTCCGCCGGCATAAGTGACCTGGATAGTGCCGTGCTCATCGGTGCGGAAAACCTGAACCCCGCGGGCGTCGAGAGCATCGAGTGTTTCCTGCGCGGGATGGCCGTAGGCGTTTTTTGCCCCCACGGAAACGACGGCTCCCAAAGGCTTTATCCGTTCCAGCACCCGGCCGATGTGGTCGTCGCGGCTGCCGTGATGCGGCACCATGTAAATATCCACCGGCTTCAGGTCCAGTCCCTTCAGCACCTGCCCCTCGGCGTCTCCCGGTAACAGTATATCAAGACCCTGCCAGGCCGCCATGATGACTATGGAGTTGGCATTGGCGTCGTTCGCGTTCATTCTTTCACCGGGCCAGAGCACGTCCAGGCTCAGGTCTCCGAATGCCAGATTCTGGCCTTTGCGGGCGACGTGATAGGTGATTCCTTTTTTTTCCGCCAGCTCCAGAAAATCACGGTACAGGGGGCTGGAGGAAGGCGGCGCCGCGTCATGGATTCCGCTGACGGGAAACTTTTCCAGAACCGGCAACAAACCAGATAGATGATCCGCGTCCGGATGTGTGAGAAATACAGCATCCAGCCTGGTAACGCCGCGTTCACGCAGCCTGTCAACAACCTGGGAGCCGGAACCGCCGTCGATGAGTATATTGTGGCCCGCCGGCGCTGATTCGGATGAAGGCGTCCGGATTAGAGTGGCGTCGCCCTGGCCCACATCTAGAAAGGAGATGGTGAGGGAGTCCGGAGGAGCCACCCTTGCCCCTCCGAAACCAATACAGATGATGCCGATCAACAGCGCCGTCAGCAGCAGGAGAGGCGCAGCCAGACGGCTGGATCTGACCCAGCCGGCCGCTTCATCCATTCCTGTTTTTTTCAGCAGAACCGCGCCGCCCGCGAACAGGCCATAAAGCAAAATCACAGCCGGGGCGCCCGGAGAATACCCGTCGTATACAGCAATGGGAAGAGACGCGAAGAAGCGGGCCACCGCCATCAGGTATCCTGCGCCGGCGGAAGCGGCGGCTGCCAGCAGCCAGCCCAGCAACGGCAGCGCGGGCCGGGCCAGTATCGCCAAAATACCCAGGAACATGACCAGGCCCACCCCCGGCGCCGCGGCCACGTTCGCCGGTACAGTGACCAGGGACACGTGTTGGAAATTCATCAGAGTGATGGGCGCCGTTGCCAGGCCGGCTGACGCCGAGATGGAAACAATTTCCCTGAGCGCCGCGGGCATGAAGCGCAGCCTGGCCGAGAAGACAGGCGAGACCAGGAAAATACCCAGCACCGCGGCAAAAGAGAGCTGAAAACCGGGCTCGAGCAGGACAAACGGGTTAATGGTCATCATCATCGCTGCTGCCAGCGCCAGGAAGTGGTAACGGTCTGCCTGCCGGGAAAGCAGGGTGGCGGCCATCCCCAGAACCCCAACCACCCCCGCCCGCATTGCCGATGGCCCTGAGCCGGTGATCGGCACATAGACGCAGATCACCAGGGCCGAGATCAGGGTCGCCGCCAGCCTCGGCACCTGCGCCATCCTGAGCAGCATCATGACGATAAAGCCGAGCAGCACTACGTGCTGGCCGGAAACCACCACGATGTGGGATAGCCCCGAGTCACGGAAGTCATCTGCGACTCTTTCCGGCAAGACCTGCTTGTCACCGAGCACCATCGCCCTCAGCAGGCTGCCGGCATCCCCCCAATCACCGGCTTGCAGGCCTTCCCGTGAATACCGGCGCAGACTGTCTATCATCCCGGAAACTCCGCCGCGTTGCCCGGGTAAAATTTCCAGCCGCTCGTGGCTGCCCTCGAGCGTAACGTTGATGCCCTGCCGGCGCAGGTACCTGCCGTAGTCGAAATCCCCTCCGGGGCTGGCCTCGGGTTTTTTCAGTCTTGCCCGCATCCGGGCCAATGAACCCTCTTCCAGGGCGGTTACGGCTTCCGGGCAGCCGCCGCGGCAGAATATCTTGACCAGCGCCTTTTCGCGGCATTCAGCAAAGCCTTCCCGCCACTCAACCCGTTTGACATTAGCCTGGAACGCTGCTGTGTCGCCCTTTAGCCTGACACGGCTGTCAACGGTGAATTCAACGGTTACCGGCTCCCCCGTAAGGCTCGCCAGAAAACTGGATTCGAGCATGGCTATGCGCGCGGAACCGGTGAAAAGGCCCAGAAATGCAAACGCCGCCAGCACAAGCACGGGGTTCTTGCTTTTTTGGCCGCCGATGAAGAGGCCGGCCAGCAAAGAGATCGATGCTGCGCCTGCCGCCGCGATTGTCCGGGAGGAATCGGTGACCAGGCTGGCCGACAAGCCGGCGAGATAGCTCAGAATGACCCACTGGTTAAAGCATCCGCCGGCTTTGACGAGATATCTATATACCGGATGATTCGCCGGAGCCCGCCCGGATGCGGGAGAACTGCCTGGAGATCCCGGGTGCGTATCCCCGCTACCCATTGATGGCGGATGCTTCCCCGTGCCGATCGTATCCGGTACCTTCTACCAACCGGAGGCGCCGCCCGGGCCGGCGCCCCGGTTCTTTTTCCGGGGCGCCGCGGGCAATCATACGATCACCTTGTCTCTTATCTGCTCGAACTTGGCCGGGCCGATGCCCGGCACATCGAGGAGCTCGTCGACGCTTTTGAAGCCGCCCTGAGCCTCGCGGAAGTCAATGATCTTTTGCGCCGTCTTGGGCCCAACTCCGTCAAGGGTCTCCAGCTCGGCCGCTGAGGCGGTGTTGAGATTGAGAGGCTGCGCCAGACCACCCGGCGCGGAATCCACGGCGCCGTCCGCGAAGGCGATGTTCCCTGCCCCTTTTTCCCGAACCGCAACTTGCTGGCCGTCCACCAGCTTGGCTGCCAGGTTAATGAGAGAAAGGTCGGCCTCGGGCAAAGGCCCCCCGGCGCGTTCAAGCGCATCAGCGGCGCGATCGCCCTCCTCGAACTCGTAGAGCCCCGGGCGGGCCACGGCGCCGGCGACGTGTACTTTTATCCGCGGCTGCTTTTCTTCCTTAAGCCCGACCGTGACTGCGGGAATGCTTTCAGTCGCGGGCTCCTGAAGCTGTCCCCTCAGATAATTGGCGCCGATCAGCAGGATCACCATTCCCACCACCGACCAGGCAATCATCTGCTGGCGGCTCAAGCTGGGCACGGGTCACCCCTATTCGCCCCGATGAGCGTAGACACGGGCATTTCTCCCGGAGCGGGCGGAACTTCAGCGGGAAGCGGTGAGGGGAGGTAATATTACAACAGATAAAAGGCGAAGTTCAAGCAAAAATTTTCAACAGCGTCTGCCAGGCATTATTTGACTACCAGGTTTACCAGCCGGCCGGGAATGACTATCTCCTTGACAACCTTTTTACCCTCGGTACAAGTGGCTATCTTCTGGCTGCCGCGCGCTAGCTCCAGGAGGTCATCCTTTCCGGCGTTGGCCGGAGCCTGCACGCGGTCGCGCACTTTGCCGTTGACCTGCAGGACCAGCTCATAGGTCTCTTCCTGGATAAAGCGCTCATCGGCCTTGGGCCAGGTTTCCTCCCAGAGGCGCTCATGTCCGAGCCTTTCCCAGAGCTCGGCGCAGATGTGCGGAGCGAATGGATCCAGCAGGCTGACTACTGTCCTGGCCATGAAGCGCAGCACGCCGCCGCCCTCGTCCGTCTCAAACAGCGCGTCCTTGGCGAGATAGGAATCATTCACCAGTTCCATGACGGCGCTGATGGCGGTGTTAAAGCGATAGCGCTCGGATATGTCGGCGGTTACCTTGGCGATGGTCTGGTTCGATTTGCGCACCAGCTTCAAGGCGCGCTTCTCCACTCCGGTGAAGTCCGGTGTGTAACCGGTATCTGCGGTTCTTTCAACCACCTCGTTGACAAGGCGCCAGACCCTGCCAAGGAATCTGTATGTGCCCTCGATGCCCTGGTCCTGCCACTCCACGTCGAGTTCAGGAGGTCCCATGAACAGGATGTACAGCCTCAGAGTATCGGCTCCGTATTTCTCCACGTGCTCGTCGGGATTTACCACGTTGCCTTTCGACTTGCTCATCTTGGCGCCGCGATAATAGATCATTCCCTGGGTAAACAGATTGTGAAAAGGCTCCGGAAAATCAACCATATCCAGGTCATAAAGCACCTTGGTGAAAAACCGTGCGTACATCAGGTGCAGGATGGCATGCTCCACCCCGCCGATATATTGATCCACCGGCATCCAGTAATTGACCACGTTCCGGTTGAAAGCTTCCGCGTTGTTGTGCGGGTCGGTATAGCGCAGAAAATACCATGACGAATCAACAAAGGTATCCATGGTGTCGGTCTCGCGCCGGGCCGCTCCTTCGCACCCGGGGCAGACAGTGTTCACGAAATCGAGGTTGGCGGCGATGGGAGATTGGCCCCTGGGAGCGTAATCCTCCACCTCGGGGAGCAGCACCGGCAGGTCCTGCTCCGGCACCGGCACCACGCCGCACTTCTCACAATAGATGATGGGTATCGGCGCTCCCCAGTAACGCTGGCGGCTCACCAGCCAGTCCCGCAAGCGGTAGCTGACGGCGGCCTTGCCCTTCCCCTCCGATTCCAGCCAGCGGGTGATGGCCCGGCCCGCTTCGAGATTGTTCATGCCGTCGAAACTGCCGGAGTTCACCATGACGCCCCCGGCCTCGAAGGCGGCATTCATGGTGGCCCCGTCTCCCAGCTCCGCAGCCTCTCCCTCTTCCAGCCTGCCGGACACAACCTCGCGCACCTCGATGCCGAACTTGCGGGCAAACTCAAAGTCGCGCTGGTCGTGGGCGGGCACCGACATGATGGCGCCGGTGCCGTACTCCATAAGCACGTAGTCACTCACATAGATGGGAATCTTCTCGCTGTTGACAGGATTGGTGGCGTAGCGTCCGGTGAATTCGCCGGTTTTCTCACGGTCGGTCTCAGCCCGGTCCACCGCTGTTTTCAGACGGGTGCGCATCGCGTATTCCCTGACCGCCTGTTCCCGCGGGGTGCCTGCCACCAGGGTGTCGACCAGCTCGTGCTCGGGCGCCAGCAGAAAGAACGTGGCGCCGAAAAGGGTATCCGGCCGGGTAGTGAACACGGGGATGTCGATATCCATATCCTCCACCCGGAAAATGACCTCGGCTCCCTCGCTCCTGCCGATCCAGTTGCGCTGCATGGTGATGACTCTCTCGGGCCAGGATTCAAGCAGCTCGAAATCCTCGAGCAGCCGCTCAGCGTAATCGGTGATCCTGAAAAACCACTGCGCCAGGCTGCGGGTCTCCACGTCGGTGTCGCAGCGTTCGCAGGCGCCCTGAAGCACCTGTTCGTTGGCCAGGACAGTGGCGCATGACGGGCACCAGTTGACCGCCGCCTCCTTGCGGTAGGCCAGGCCTCTCTCGAAGAATCTGAGGAAGAAGTACTGGGTCCATTTATAGTATTCCGGGTCGCAGGTGGCCAGCTCCCGGCTCCAGTCGATGGATACTCCCAGCCGGTGCAGCTGCTGGTTGATATTGTCGGTATTGATCCTCGTCAGCTGAGCGGGGTGGAGGCCGGTATTGATGGCGGCATTTTCCGCCGGCAGGCCAAAAGCGTCGTACCCCATGGGGTGAAATACGGTGAATCCGTTGCGGAAGCGAAAGCGGGCGATGACATCGCCCATGGTGTAGTTCTTGACGTGTCCCATGTGCAGGCTCCCCGAAGGATAGGGCAGCATTTCCAGCACATAGCTCTTTTTGCTTCTGTCGGCAGCGGCAGGTTCGGAGGGGTTGGGAACCTCGAACGATTTTTCCTCCCTCCAGACCCGCTGCCACCTTGATTCAAGTTCATGTGGGTTGTACCTGTCCATGGCCGCAGACATTATATCAGCGGCGAAGGACGCCGGAAAACACCGGCGGCGATAACGCCAGAAAAACCTCACATTACCAAAATCCGGCTTTCTCCACAACTTCGGGCGTAAGGTCGTCAAGCGACACGATCACGAGATCCGCCTCGGCCAAGGCCTCCGGTTCAGGCGGCAGCGCCTTGTTGGGAATGGCAATGACACGCATGCCCGCGGCTCTGGCCGCGCGGATGCCGTTGCCCGAATCCTCGATTGCCAGGCAACCGGCCGGCTCGGCGTCGACTCTCCGGGCAGCCTCGAGATAGACGTCGGGACTGGGCTTGCCCCTGGCGACCTCCTCCGATGAAACAGTCGCCCTGAATTCATCCAGCAGGCCTGATTCATGAAGAACCAGGTCGATCAGCTCGCGGTTGGAAGAGGAGGCCAGTCCGAGGGGCCAGCGGGCGGCCATCCTCCTGACCGCCTCCCTAGCTCCCGGCATCAGGGGCAGTTCTTCGAGGTACAGGTCACGCAACCGTTCCACGACACGCCGGGAGATCTCGGCGGGAACCAGGGGTACTCCGAGTCTTTCGTGCATATAGCTCGACCACTCGACGGAACTCATGCCCATCATGGCTCGGGTCGCCTCTTCGCTCCATTCGCCGCCCAGCTCGGCGGTGAGTGCCCTGCGGGCCTCGTCCCATACCTGTTCGGAGTCGATGAGGATTCCGTCAAGATCGAATATGACAGCCTTTATTTGGCTGGAGCTGGCTCCAGTCTCGAACGAAAGTCTGTTATCCCTCGCGCACATCGCCTTATGCTAATAAAGACAGGCGCTGGGAACAAACCATGCCGGCCAATGCCCCGGCCGGGCCCGCATCTGATTCGCTGTTCAGCAACTCCATGTAGCACATCATCCGGCACTACGATATCATTAAATATCTCCATTGCATTGACGGCGTTTCAGTGACGCTCGCATTGGAAACAAACTTGATGGGATACGGTTCCCGGCAAGTGCCCGCACAAAGCCCGTCCAGGAAGGAAGCGGCATGAGCAGAGAAATGCGCGAGTGGGAACTCATCTACAAGGACTGGAACCCTAAAGAGCAGGGGCTCCGTGAGGCCCTTTGCGCGCTGGGAAACGGCTTCATCGTCACCCGCGGAGCATTCGAGGAAGCCGATGCGTTCGGCTCCCATTATCCTGGTACTTATCTGGCCGGTGGTTACAACAGGCTGGAGACTGTCATAGGCGAACAGGTTCTCCAGAACGAAGACCTGGTCAACTGGCCAAACTGGCTGCCTCTCACCTTCCGGGCTGAAGAAGGCGACTGGTTCAACATGGAGGCTGTGGACGTGCTGGATTTCCGCTACCTGCTCGATGTGCGGCGCGGCCTGCTGGAGCGCGGCGTCAGATTCAGGGATGTCCATGACAGGGAGTTCTCCCTGGCGACCCGCCGCCTGGTCCATATGTCAAGTCCTCACCTGGCTGCGATCGAATGGTCTCTGACGCCGCACAACTGGTCGGGTCAGCTCGAGATCCGCTCGGCTCTCGACGGATCGGTGGTGAACGCGAACGTCGAACGTTACCGCGACCTCGATAATCAGCACCTGGAGGCCTGCGGCGCTGGCTACGATGGCGACGACGCCATTTACCTGACGGTTCAAACCTGCCAGTCGCACATCCGGATGACTCAAGCCGCGCGCACGCAGGTTTTCGACGGCGAGATGCACGTGCCCATCCACAGGGAGCCGCAGGACGAGAGCGGCCGGATCGCGCAATTGCTTGTTGTGCCGTGCGAACAGCACAAACAGATTCGCATCGAGAAGATCGTGGCGATCTATACCTCGCGCGACTCCGCCATCAGCGATCCTGAAACGGCCGCGCGCAAGGCGGTCCGCCGGGCAGGCTCATTCGACGGGCTGCTCCGGACCCATGAGCGAAAGTGGCGCCATCTCTGGAACATCTCGGACGTCAGTTTGCGTGACGGCGACATCGAAACACAGCTCATCCTGCGGCTCCACATCTTCCATCTCCTGCAAACCACCTCGCCAAATACCATCGACGTCGATGCCGGCGTTCCCTCCCGCGGCTGGCACGGAGAGGCTTACCGCGGGCATATTTTGTGGGACGAGCTGTTTATCTTCCCTTTCCTGACTCTGCGAATACCGGAGCTGACTCGGTCACTGCTCATGTATCGTTATCAGCGGCTCGACGCGGCCCGCCAGCTCGCGCGCGAGCAAGACTATGAGGGAGCCATGTTTCCCTGGCAAAGCGGGAGCGACGGCAGCGAAGAAAGCCAGGTGGTGCACCTCAACCCTCTTTCGGGCCGCTGGGTCCCGGACGAGTCCAGCCTGCAGCGTCATGTGAGCGCGGCTGTGGCTTATAATTTCTGGAAGTATTACCAGGCGACAGGCGACATGGAATTCCTGTCTTATTACGGTGCCGAGATGCTGGTGGAGATCTCCCGTTTCTGGGCGAGCATCGCCACGTTCAACGCGGAGCGCAACCGGTTCGAAATCCGCGGGGTGATGGGTCCGGATGAGTTTCACACCGGCTATCCTGACACTGAACAGCCCGGCCTCAACAACAATGCCTATACGAACGTGATGGCCGCGTGGACGCTGCGCTGCGCCAGCGGCACCCTGGGCCTGCTGGACGAAAAGCGGCGACGCAATCTCCTGGAGGAACTCGATGTCAGCGATGAAGAGCTGGTCCGGTGGGACGAGATCAGCCGCAACCTGTTTGTACCCTTCCATGACGATGGCATCATCAGCCAGTTCGAAGGCTATAATGACCTGAAAGAGTTCGACTGGGACGGTTACCGGCGGAAGTACGGCGATATCCAGCGCCTGGACCGCATACTGGAGGCCGAGGACGACGACCCCAACCGCTACAAGGCCAGCAAGCAGGCCGACGTGCTAATGCTTTTCTATCTTTTCTCGACTGCTGAGCTTAAAGACCTGTTCGAGCATATGGGCTACAGTTTCGATTCGGAACTCATCCATCGTAACATCGATTATTACGTTGAGCGGACTTCCCATGGGTCCACGCTCAGTCAGATTATTCACTCCTGGGTCCTGGCGAGGGCAAACCGCCGCGAGGACTGGCCCCGCTTCCAGAACGCGCTGCGCAGCGACATCGATGACATCCAGGGAGGCACGACACCTGAAGGCATTCATCTCGGAGCCATGGCCTGCACAGTCGATCTCCTTCTGCGAGGCCATACCGGGCTGGAAATGCATCATGACATGCTTCGTTTCGACCCGCTCCTTCCCAAGGAGCTCTCGTACATTCACATGCATGTACGGTATCGGGGCCACTGGCTGTCGATTTCGATCACCCAGACAGAATTCACGGTATCCTTCGACCGGGGCTGGTCTCCCGCGGTCCGCATCGGGTTTCGCGATGAGGTGCACGAGATGGAGCAGGGCCAAACCCGAACTTTTAAGAGATGACGCCGGATGCGTTTTTCGCTGGAGCCGCCGGGACCCCGGATTTGAAAGAGGCGTTCAGGAGAGCAACGCGTTCCGGAAGCAGCCCCCGCTGATATTCATGCGGGGAGTTGGAGCTAATCAGTCACCGTCGGGTGGATCAAACGTCGGGTTTGCCCCCACGTAGCCATGGCAGCGGTCACAAAATTCTTCCTTGTTGGAATGGCAGGCTAGGCACTGATTCGTGCTATATCCCTCTTTTTTCAGGATATTCATGTGATTGCGCATGTCCTCGATGCTCAGCTGGTACTGAGCGCTTACACCGGCAAGAGCGGGCCTGGGCAGGCTTTCGGCATACTGTTCAAACCCGGCGCCGTATTGATCGGACGCCGCGTCATTAACGTCCGCCGCGCTGTCATTCAGTATGGGGACGGGAAGACCGCTGAATATGTGCCCCTTCGCCGCCTGTACAGAAAACGGCAGAAATACGAGCGCGCTAAAAATTACCAGGACCAGCATTGCTTTCATTCTCATGCTCATGCTTTAGCTCCTAACTCTATCGCTCTGCCCACCAACTGGTGCACGCCGCCGGCCACACTTACGGGAATTCCATACTTGGGGAGGACCTTTGTAAGCTGAGCCTTGCAGATCGCGCAGATCAGGGCCATGAAATTGACCCCGTCGCTTTGCATTACGCTGTTAAGCGCCTGCACCCTGGGCATGGCCCCCTGAACCCGGATCTGCATGATCTCATCGGTGAGTAACCCCCCGCCGCCGCCGCAGCAGAAGGTCTTCTCGCGAATCGTGTCTTTGTCCATGTCGACGAACCGGCTGCAGGACGCCTTGATCAGTTCCCGGGGAATCGTAAACTGGCCGCCGGGACGATCGCCCATCGCCGAGCCGCGGGCCACATTGCAGGAGTCGTGGAACGTCACGGTAAATTCGTCATTGGCCGACTTGTCCAGCTTGATGGCGCCGCGTTTTACCAGGTCCAGCGTGAATTCACAGATATGTTGCGGCGCCGGATATTTCGGATCCAGTGTGTCGAAAGGGCCGATGAGCGTGTTCCAGAAAGAGTAGGCAATCCTCCACGCATGTCCGCATTCGCCCACCACCAGCCGCTTGGTTTTCATCTCACGGATGGCGACTCCCACGCGCGAGGCAACTTTCCGCATCTGGCTGTAGTTGCCTATGAACATGCCGAAGTTGCCTGCTTCCGAAGCCGCGGTGCTCAAGGTCCAGCTGATGCCTGCCTGGTGGAAGACCTTGGCGTAGCCCAACAGCGACTCGACGTGCGGAGAGGCAAAGAAGTCGGCGGAGGGAGTGACCATCAGCACCTCGGCGCCTTCTTCATCCAGGGGCAGGCGGATCTTCTGGCCGGTTTCTTCCTCCAGGTCTTCCTCGGTGGATTCCAGAGTTGCCGCCAGAGCCTTGGGGTTCATTCCCAGGTTATTGCCGATCTCATGAACCTTGCCCAGGATCGCGTTCACGTATTGCTGGCCCAGGCCGATGCTGTCCATGATCTCCCGGGCCGCCATCGAAATCTCAGCCGTGTCTATGCCGTAGGGACAGAAAACCGAGCAGCGGCGGCACTGCGAGCACTGGTGAAAGTAGGCATACCAGTCGCTGAGCACGCCCAGATCCAGCTTCTGCGCCCCTGCCATCTTGCCGAAGATTCTCCCCTCCGTGGTGAAGTAGCGCTTGTAAACCCTGCGCAAAAGCTCGGCGCGGGCCACCGGCATGTTGTTGGGGTCGCTCGAGCCTAGATAGAACTGGCACTTGTCGGTGCAGGAGCCGCACCTGACACAGATATCCAGGTAGACCTGCAGGGACTTGTATCTCTCCAGCAGCTCTCCCAGCTTGCGGACCGCCACCTCTTCCCAATTGTCCACCAGGGTCTCCGGAAACCCGAGCTTGGATTGAATTTCCGGTTTTGCCATATGGGGCTTGATGGCGCTGGTAACGCCCTTGACGATCATGCCATCCCGGACCGGAGGGGCGCCAATCTCGCCGGTGAGTTCCGGCGGTTTGAAATCCTTATTGTGTTGGCCTTCGGAGACAATCTCCGCGGGGCTCTTTTCGACTGCAGGGTCCGCCATTTTTTCCTTTCCCGACTGTTAACTTGATCCTTGCCTGCTTACTGATTCATGAATCAATCTTCATCGCTTACCGCAAACGAAGGCTGGGCGTACACGGGCTCCTCGGGCTGGGGCCTGCCGGGAGTCCTGACAGTCCACGGTCCCCACCGTTTCTGCCTGGAGTTATCGATCTGGTTCCGGGTGGGGCTGAAAAAGACGCCGAATGCGTGCATCATCTTGCTGAACGGGAAATACATCAGCAGGATCATGACCAGGCTGAAATGAATCAGAAACAGCGCGTTTAGCGGCACCGGACCGGGATGGAAGGAAAACAGGCCGCCGACAAAAGCCTTTATTTCCGGGATATTGGCCTTGACTCCGCCGCCCGGCCAGAATCTGGACAGGAGTCCGGTAGACGCGATTGCCATCAGCAGCCCCAGCAATAGATAGTCGTTAATCACCGAGATGAAGAAATGCCTGTCGATGGCCAATCTCAGGATAAACAGAAAGGCGAGCGCCCCCAGGAGAATAAAGCCCGTATAGAGATCATATTTCACGAAGTTATCGAGCAGCAGAGGGGTCGAGGGCAAAAGAAATCGGAAATGCTTGATAAACACCAGCAGGAGGCCCAGATGAAATATGTATCCTCCCAGCCAAACCAGCTTGTTGCCCCGAAACAGGCTCTTGAATAAAGCTACTTCCTGGAACATGCGAAATCCGACGCCTGCAGCGGTCTTGGGAGCGGGTGTCTGGGGAATCTTCAGCGGAGCCGGTGTGGCCGCGTATTTCCAGAGTTTCAGCAGAATACCGACCAGGAAAATATTGAACGCGATATAGAAGAATAAACTGAATACGATGGTAAGCCCGCTCATTTCGCCTCCTGTTAGCCAGTTATACCGCCGCAGGTATAGGCTATTATGATGTACACGATGGTCTTAGTCAAGACAGTCATATTGGTAAGCTTTATTGCCACAATCTACTCAAGCGGATGGCATCGAGGCAGGTTCTTCAGCGACGCAATTAGAACGAATGCTGCATGACAGGCACATTCACGGATTAGAAAAAACCTGTCTTAAGCAGGCAGATCTGGCAATCATCCATCGATCATTCTTCTAAAAACCGCACGACCTCACTGACGAAGAGCCCGGGCGCCGCGTACATGGCGGCATGCTGTTGCCCCGGCAGGATCACTACCCGCGCGTCGGGCAGCGCGCCGGCCACATCTCTGGCGTTCTCCTGGTGTGGTCATGCGTAAGGCAAGGAACCAAGGGCTGAGTAACGTTCGTTGAGACCGTTGAGCACGATCAGATCTCTTTTGCTGATTTCGAAGTCAAACACGTCGATATCTTCTTCCAGATGCTTCCTCTGATTAGCCTTGGGGATGGGAACATAACCTTGCTGGATGTTCCAGCGAATCAGGATCTGCGCGGATGTCCGGTTGTATTTCTTTGCTATTTGAACGAGTCTTTCATCTTCGAGTCGATTTGTCCTGGTTAAAGGACTGTAAGCCTGGATGATGATTTCTTTTTCATCACAGTATTTTTCCATTTCTTCGCTATGCCCAAAAGGGCTCCATTCGATCTGATTTACGACGGGCACTTCGTCGCTTGCCGCGATGAGCTCGTCAATGAGCCCGGTCGAGTAATTGCTGACGCCTATATCCCTGGCAAGCCCTTCATGCTTGGCCTGGATCAGTCCATCCCACAGTTCTTGGCCCGCGGCGGTGAATGGCGGCCGGTGTATGAGCATCAGATCGACGTATTCTAGTCCCAATTCTCTTAAATTCGATTTTGTCCTTGCGTATGCGTCATCGGTTTCCTCAACTTTGGTGACAATGTATATGCTGCCGCGGCCGACGCCGCTTTTTTTGATTGCGCGGCCTATTCCCGGCTGGGTACCGTAATCGCTCGAGGTATCGATCATCGGATAACCGAGCTTCAGGGCATAGGCGACAGTCCCCGCGGTATCTCTGGTCAATTGCCAGGTGCCCAGGCCAAAAACAGGCATCATGTTGCCCGTGTTTAATTTTAGCAGCGGAATTCCTGCCACATTGTCCTATCTTCCGTTATCTACGCTTCGGCCCCGTTAACACAAAAATACATTCCGGCCAGCATATATTCGCTCTTCACGGGACATTCACCGCAGATACAGCCCTGCTTGTCCAGCTCGCAATCTGATTTTCCCCGCGAGCAGAACAAGCCCTGCATTCTTTCCTTCATGCAATCGTTATGCGTCGGGCATCCCATACAGATGCATTTCTCGAGATTTTCCTTTGTGTCGGGAACTTTCATGCTTCACGCTCCTTCTTTCATCATGTTCTTCGTTTGACACGATAGATGCTTCCCTGGCCCGGGCCCTCCTCGCCTCCCTTCTGCTCGCCAAACAGATCAGTAAAATACAGTCCTCCCGGCCCAAAGGCCATCCCGCAGGGGCTGGCAAATCCCTGCCCTTTGTAAGCAACAAATACTTCAGCGGAATGTACGGCGGTGTTTTGCTTGTTTAGCGCGATCTTCACTATCTTTTTTCCTTTGATCGCCGGACCCCGGATATGCGCGGAACCAAAGAGGCACACGAAAAGTTCATCATTGAAATCATCCGGGAACTGGCCATCCTGCATGAAGGCGACAGCCGTCGGGGCGTGAGTGTAATGCCACCAGAATATCGAATTTTTCCGCATGGTTTCCGGCCACCCATAGTTGCCTCCGGCGATGACCCTGGCGATCCTGTCGTCGCGTTCCGGTCCGTTATCCGATATATAGAGTGACTGGTCGCTCCTGCGCCAGGCGGCGCCGAACGGATTCCTCATCCCTTTGGCAAAAACCAGGCTATTTGGATAGGGGTTATCCTCAGGGATGCTTCCGTCCAGGTTCAATCGAAGTATCTTTCCGCGCAAATCGTCATGGTCCTGGGCTACGCCTGGATTGATCATGCCGTCTCCAAGGTTTACGTACAGCTTGCCGTCGAACCCGATAGTCACGGCCTGTATCTGATGGGCAGCCTTGACCGAGGGAATACCATCGAGAACGGTCTCCAGCGATTCCATTCTGAGCCCATCCCGGCTGGTTAGCCTGGCCACCTTGTTCATCATGCCGCCCTTTTCCTCGTAAATCATGCTGACGAACAGATCCCCCGTTTCCGGCTCCACGCAAATCCCTATCAGGCCGGATTCCCCTGTCCCCGGGAATCTGTGGTCGGGCGCGTAATTTAAAAGGTTTTCCGCGTAAGTATGGACCTGCCAGTCGTTGCTAATTACTTTTATTTTTCCGTAGAGCTCCGTGATATAAAGAAGTGGCTCGCCGGGAATCTCGGATGGCTCCGGGACGAATGCAATATTGCATGGCAGGTCCAGGCCCGAAGCCGCGACCTCGACCTCAAATCCCGGAAATACCCACCAGTTACTGGCTTCCTCCCCGCCGTCTGTCACAGGCTCCCTCTTTTCTTGGCCATCAATCACATGTTTTGTTTTTTGTCACTCGGGACAACTCAGCATATACCCGTCCTTTAACGTTCATTAACATTTGATCGAGGAGGATATTGTCGCGGGAAGTTGGAGAGAAAGGAATTCGTGAGCGGCCTTGACACAGCCTTTCAATTGCAAGGACGTGGCGGAGGTCACGAGCTGCTGTTTCAACTTGGCGTTGCTCGATGGGCTCAGCCTTGCTGTAAACGGCTTGCGATTGGACCAGGGTGAAAACTCCGTGCTCTGTCCAATCAAGGGAATAATAGTCCGGACATGTTGGGATTAAAAAGTCCAGGATGGGTATCGTTTTTTATTGAACTCTGACCGCGCTCAGGAGGATTCATGAAAGAATGGAACATTCTTGCCACGTCTTTATGGGGGCAGGAACGCCGTCTGTTTCGATTCTTGAGAAACTTCGGCGATTTCAAGGGCTCTGGTTTCCGTAACGTCATTCTGGGAAAAGTAGAGGACGTACCTGCCTTTCTGGAGGCAATCGAAGAAGCAAGGAGGACAGAGCCGGAAAGGCTTCGTTCGCTCGGTCAGATCGTTCCAATCGAGAGGATCTTTCATTTTGATGTTGCCGGCTTCGACGAAAAGGCAAAGGAGGCCGTTGCGCCTTATATCGTCCCGTTAGAGAACAGCAATTTCTTTGTCAGAGTCGTGCGCAGAGGACACAAGGGCGAGATATCCAGTCAGGAAACGGAGAAAATGCTGGACGGCTATATTCTGGAATCTCTTCAAAAAGAGGGAA
>JACUUL010000024.1 GCA_014859345.1 Thermoleophilia bacterium | reverse complement strand
AGCGAAGCGAAGAGTCCGCTTTTTGCGCTGAAAAGCAGATCCTTAGCTCCTTCGCTCCCCGGGGTCACAGCTTGCCTGGGCATGCGGCGCGATCGCTTTCTTGACGCGGCTGCCGGGGTGAGCTTACGGACAACATGAGCGACAGCGACCGCGCGGCGGCCACAATACCATCATGCGCCCGCCCGCGGGATAGCGACATGTTACAAGGGTTTTGTGCTGTGTCAACATGATATATATGTCACACACCAGGATGAGCGTTATAATTCACCACAGCATGAAAAAATCCCTCACAACGCGCAGTGCGGAAGACGTGTCTGGCAGCCGGGCGATCAGAATCGTCGCCATATTCGGCCCCACCGCGGTCGGCAAGAGCCGGGTGGCGGTGGAGGTGGCCCGCGCCATCGCCGGCGAGGTCGTCGCCGCCGATTCCATGCAGATATACCGCGGCCTGCCAATCCTTACCGATCAGCCCGGGGAGGAATTAATGACCGCGGTTTTCCATCATCTGGTGGGAGTGGTGCCGCTGTCAGCGGAATACAGCGCCGCCCGGTACGCCCGGGAGGCGGAGGGGATCGTCCGTGAGGTGGCCGGCCGCCGCCGTCTGCCGCTGCTGGCGGGGGGGACGGGCCTGTATATGAGGGGGTTGCTGGGCGGGCTGTCGTTTGCCCCGCGCGCCGGCAGCGAGGCAAGAGCACGGTGGGAGGGCTTTTTGGCGGAGAGAGGGGCGGACGCCGCCTTCCGGGAGCTGAAGCGCCTTGACCCCGGGGCTGCTGCAGTCACAGGCCGCGGCAATCCGCGCCGCCTGGTCAGGGCTCTGGAGGCGGCCCAGGCACGGGCAGAAAGTCCGGAGCTGGCAGCAAACGGAACCTCTTCCCCGGCTCCGGTCGAACGCGGCCGGCTGTGGTCGGCAGAGTCCCCTTACCGGGTGCTTTCCTTCGGCCTGGAGATGCCCCGGGCCGCGCTTTACGCCCGGATAGACCAGCGCGTGGATGAAATGATGGCGGCCGGCGCCGTGGATGAAGTCCGGGAAGCTCTGCGAGGCCGGGTCTCGCGCACGGCCGCGCAGGCTATCGGCTTTCAGGATATCAGGGATTACATCGAAGGCGCCCAGACGTTCGAGCAGGCAGCCGCGGCCATGAAGCAGAAAAGCCGGCGATACGCCAAGCGGCAGCTGACCTGGATGCGAAAGATGCCGGATGTTGTTAGAATCGACGTGGCCGGGCGAACTCCCGAGCAGGCGGCCCGGCAGATCATCGATTGCGTCCGGCAGGCAGGCTTTTTCCCTTATGGATCAAGTTAATTTCTCCAAGTGGCATGGCATCGGCAATGATTACATAATCATTGCGGCCCAGGATCTCGACTTCACCATGACCCCCGCGCGCGCCAGGGCGATATGCGACCGGAACTTCGGCATCGGCGCCGATGGCATCCTGCTGTGGAGCGGTACCGAAAGCGGGCGGTTCAGGCTTGACATATTCAACCCGGACGGCAGCGTGGCGGAAATGTGCGGCAATGGCATCCGCATGCTGGCCAGCTACCTGTCGAAAAACGGTCTTGCCCGGGAAGAGACGATCGCGGTTGAGACAAAAGCCGGCATTATCGCGTCCACTGTGCTTGTGGACGGCAACGTGAGGGTGCACATGGGCCAGGCGCGGCTGGGCGGCCTTCATGACAACGGATACGCGGGCGCCGGAGGCGGGGGCGAGACCGGGCGGCTCATGATAACGGCAGCCGGCAGGGAATTAACGACGACCTTCGTGGACATGGGAAATCCGCATTGTGTCATCGAGGTTGATGACCTGGAGAACATTGACATGCAGAGGCTGGGGCCTGCGATCGAGAACCATGAGATCTTCCCCAACCGCGCCAACGTCGAGTTCATGCAAATAATGGGACCGCGGGAAGTAAAGATGCGGGTCTGGGAGCGGGGCGTGGGGGAGACCAACGCCTGCGGCACCGGGGCCTGCGCCGTAGCCGTGGCCGCTTACCGCCTGAGGGGCGCCGGGAGCCCCACCACGGTGCACCTGCCCGGCGGCGACCTGCTTATCGAAGTGGAGCCCGGAATGGATGTTTACATGACCGGTTCGGCAGAAGACATCTACACGGGCGCCATGAGCGAGGACTTCGTCGTGAAGCTCAAAGGCCTTTGAACGGTCAGCATTCCGGTTTGACGTCAAGTTCGTTTGCGGGAACGCGGTGGTGACTATTAAACCGATTAATAAAGGAGTTTCTGACATGAAGTATTCCCGGCGCATGGACGGACTGCCGCCCTACCTGTTCGCGGAGATCGAGCGCAAGGTGTCAGAAAAGAAGAAGCAGGGCGTAGACGTGATCAGCCTGGGAATCGGCGACCCGGACATGCCCACCCCCGCCCACATCGTTGAGGAGATGCAGCGGCAGGTGGCGGATCCTGCCAATCACCAGTATCCCAACAACAAGGGTCTGGATGAGTTCCGGCAGGCGGTCGCTTCTTTCTACAGGAAGCGGTTTGGCGTCGACCTGGACCCCGAGACCGAGGTATTTCCGCTGCTGGGAGCCAAGGAAGGCATCGCCCACATCTGCTTCAACTTTCTGGACGAGGGCGCCGTGTGCCTGAGCGCCGATCCGGGTTATCCCGTCTATACGAGCGGGCCCATCCTGGCAGGAGGCACTCCGGTGCCTCTGCCCCTCGAGCCTGAGCTCGGGTTTCAGCCCGATCTGGAAGCAATCGACCCGGAAGCCTTGAAGCGGGCCCGGATGCTATTCGTCAACTACCCTAATAACCCTACGGGCGCCGTTATCGAAGATGACTTTTTCCGGCGGCTTGCAGAGTTCGGACACAGGCACGATATCGCCATCATTCACGACAACGCCTATTCGGAGATAACCTTTGACGGTTATGTGGCGCCCAGCTTTATGCAGACGCCGGAGGCGAAAGAAACCGGCATCGAGTTCTACTCTCTCTCAAAAACTTACAACATGACCGGCTGGCGGGTGGGCGCGGCAGTCGGCAATTCCAGTATCATCGCGGCGCTCTGGTGTTTGAAAACCAACATGGACTCCGGCATGTTTCAGGCGCTCCAGCGCGCTGCGGCAGCCGCTTTGAACGGATCGCAACAATGCGTAAGGGACATGTGCGACCTCTACCGGCGCCGCCGCGACCTGGTGGTGGAAACCCTGGGCGCCATCGGGATCAACGTGACCGCCCCCAAGGGAACCATCTACATCTGGGTGCCGGTGCCCGAAGGCTACACATCCGCTTCCTTCGCGGACATGGTTCTGGAGAAATGCGCGGTTGTAGTGCCCCCCGGCTCCGGTTACGGCCCCAGTGGCGAGGGTTTTGTGCGCATATCGCTCACCGCTCCCGACGAGCGGATCAAAGAAGCCTTGGGAAGGATAAAAGAAAACCTGTGAGTGACAGAAAGTAACAGCAAGAAAAGGAACATGACCTCATTCCCTTTGCGGCCATTTTATTGTTAAAAAATCAGCGGGCATGAGGATCCTGTCCCTATTTTTTCCTAGGGGATCCTGCAGAAAAATCTGCCCTGCTACTCACATCCAATGCCGGAAATTGTGGAAAGAGCTTACCTGATAGCCGTCATCGACGCCCCCAAACGCGAGGGTGAGGACCCCCTGGCCGAACTCAAGGATCTGCTTGGCACGGCAGGGGCGGAATTTGCCGGGGAGATGATCCAGAGGCGCGAGCATCCTGTGCCTGCCACCTATTTCGGAAAGGGCAAACTGGCAGAGCTAAAGGCTGAAATCGACCGCCTGGAGCCCGATCTGATCGTTGCGGAAGATGAGCTATCGCCCACGCAGCAGCGCAATCTGGAGGAGCGTCTGGGGGGCATCCGGGTCATCGACCGCACTGCCCTTATCTTGGACATATTCGCCCAGCATGCCCATACTGCCGAGGGAAAGCTACAGGTGGAGCTGGCCCAACTGGAGTTCAACTTCGCGCGCATGCGAGGCAAAGGCACAATTCTTTCGCGGCTGGGGGGAGGCATCGGCACCAGGGGACCTGGAGAGACCAAGCTCGAGGTTGACCAGAGAGTTGCCCGCAAGCGCATATCAAACCTCAAGCACCGCTTGAAGAACGTATCCAGCTCAAGGGAGGTCATGCGCCGCCAGAGGCTGGCCTCCCGGCTGCCGCTGATCGCGCTGGCCGGCTATACCAATACCGGCAAATCGACGCTGCACAATGCGTTGACCAGGAGTGAGGTTTCAATCGATGACCGCCTGTTCGAGACACTGGACCCCACCACCCGCGCCTACGAATTCGAGGGCCAGACGTATCTGCTCACGGACACCGTCGGCTTCATCCGCAAGCTGCCTCATCAACTGGTGGAGGCTTTTCATTCTACTCTTGAAGAAACCCTTGTGGCCCACCTTATTCTTCACATCGCCGATGCCGGGCAGTCCGACACCGAGCTGGACGCCATGATCAAGGCTGTTGATGACGTTCTCGAAGAGATCGGGGCATCGGATATCGACCGCCTTCTGGTGCTCAATAAAATCGATCTGGTGGACAGGGATCAACTGGCTTTTCTCAGCCGAATCTACCCGGACGCCGTGCTTGTCTCCGCGCTTACTGGAGAAGGCTTTGGCGGACTCCTGGAACGTGTGCGCGATTTCTTCATCGCCAGGCTAAAAAGCGTGGAGCTGTTCTTCACCTACGGCAACGGCCGCGCCATCGGCGAGATCTACAGGGTCGGGGCCGGCGTGGAGCTGGAAAACACCGAGGATGGAGTGATCGTCAAGGCCCGCCTTACCCGCGAAGACGCCGCCAGGTTCGCCAGGTATGAACGGTGACGGGCATGATTCGCAAATGCGAAGATGATGATATCCCGGTAATGCTCGAGATCATCAACGATGCCGCCCGTGCTTTTCAGGGCGTCATTCCAGGCGACTGCTGGTCAGAACCCTATATGCCCCGCGACGAACTACTGGCAGAAATTGAGGATGGTGTCGAGTTTTGGGGCCATGAGGAGGCCGGGCAGCTTATCGGCATCATGGGCATTCAGGGCGTGGGGGAGGTGACCCTCATCAGGCACGCCTATGTCCGGACCTCACGCCGCAACCGTGGGGTAGGCAGCCGGCTGCTTAAGGAGCTGCGAAGGATGGCTTCCGGGCCGATCCTCATGGGGACCTGGATCGATGCCGTCTGGGCGATCGCCTTCTACGAGAAGCACGGGTTCCGGCGACTGACCGGCGCCCAGAGCGCCCGCCTGCTGCGCAGGTACTGGAAGATATCCGATCGACAGGTTAAGAATTCGGTGGTCCTGGCGGAAAGAGGCTGGCGAGAACCTGATTAGCGGGTCCCAGACCGGTTTGGCCGCCATCAATTTCGGATAATTTAGGGTCAATGTGGATTAAACGGAGGCAAGATGTGGTATTGGTAACTGATCGCGATCGTCAGCGGCGGTTGAGGCGTAGGATCTCTCGTGAGCGCTGTCACGGGTGTGGCAAGGAAGAAAAAGATCGCGGGACCGGTTGGCTCGTTAATTGTGGCGGTGATCCTTTTCGCGGTTGCCTACTGGGCATGGGGAAAGGCCACGGCCTGACTGTTGCCAGGAGGGATGAAAATGAGTCGAGGAGATTCCAGCACCGAGTATCCGGCCAGAATCAGAGTCGATTACCCTGAAACCACCGACAGACTGACTACTTTTTTCCGGGTCTTCACGGTGATTCCCATTGCCATCGTTCTTGGGGCTCTGACCGGCGGTTCAGCCACCGTCATCGGTGGAACCAACATCTCCCTGGGCGGAGCCGGAATCACGTTTTTGCCCGCTCTGTTGCTTATCCTTTTCCGCCAGAAATATCCGCGCTGGTGGTTCGACTGGAACCTGGCGCTTACCCGCTTTGGCCTGAGGGTCGCTTCCTATCTGCTATTGCTGAGACACGAATATCCCTCGACGGACGAGGAGCAGGCAGTTCATGTCGAGCTAGACTATCCGGACGTAAAAGGCAGTCTCAACCGCGGCCTGCCGCTGGTGAAATGGTTCCTGGCCATTCCGCATATAATCATACTTGTGATTCTGGGTTTAGCCGTTTTCTTCGTCTCCATATACGCGTGGTTCGCCATTCTCTTCACGGGAAGATATCCGCGAGGAGTCTTTGATTTCGTGGAGGGCGTCCTTCGATGGTGGTTGAGAGTGCAGGCCTACGCGATCGTTCTTATCACCGACAGGTACCCGCCCTTCAGCCTGCGGCCGTAAGATCGGCCGGCCCCGGCCCCCAGCGTGTGCTTTTACCGAAGCGGCCGAATGTCGAGCGGCCGCCGGGACGGATAATCAACTGAGGACCGCTTCCGGACAGCCGGTTCCGCGAATCGATGATAGACTGACCCGGTGCGCATTCCCGTCAAGATCGTGAACCCAGCGGCCACGGTGCCCCGGCCCGCCTACAGCGGCGACGATGCCGGCGTCGACCTTGCCAGTGTAGCCGACCTGACCTTGAAGGCAGGGGAGAGGGCGCTCGTGCCTACCGGCATCGCCATGGCCATCCCCAAGGGCTATGGCGGCTTCGTACAGCCCCGCTCAGGCCTGGCGGCCCGGCACGGAATCACCCTGACCAATTCGCCCGGACTAATCGATAGCAATTATCGAGGGGAGATCAAGGTCATCATCCAGAACACCAGCGACGAGGATTTCCGGATCAGCGTCGGCGACCGGATCGCCCAGCTGGTGATCATGCCGGTGGAAATTGCCGATTTCCAGGTCGTGGATGTACTGCCGGCATCAGAACGCGGCGACGGCGGCTTCGGCAGCAGCGGCCGGTGACAAGCCTGTCCCGGCGCGCCGAAGGGCCTCCCCCTTTTTGATATACTCTTTTCTCGTGTCGGGACGTGGCGCAGCCTGGTAGCGCACTTGACTGGGGGTCAAGGGGCCGCCGGTTCAAATCCGGCCGTCCCGACCAGGCTTCGTTGTTTCTCTCGCCGGAAGCTTTGGGAATTGAGCCCGCGTGGCGCACAGGCAGATGCTGGCGCCGGTCAAAAGGGCCGCTTCAGTTTTGCAATCCTCCTGCCTGGATATAACTAGTCCTGACCGCGCTATGACCGGAGGTCTGGTAAATCAGCCGGCGACAGCCGCATCCGACAAGGAGAAGGAAATGGCACAGATCGACAGGCAGCAAAAAAGAGAGCATGTCATAGAGTTTCTGAACAGGGCCAGGGCCCTGGAGCTTAACGCTATCGCGCAGTATATGAACCATCACTACAATCTGGACGCCATGGACTTCGGCGACATGGCCAAAAACGTGAAGCTGATAGCAATCGACGAGATGCGTCACGCCGAGATGTTTGCCGAGAGGATCGGAGAGCTGGGAGGCGAGCCCACCACCCAGCCTCAGGGCAAGCCGGCCACAGACGGAGACCCTGGCTTCATGTTCAAGTCCAACGCCCATCTGGAAGATGGCGCCATCCTTTCCTACAACGAGTTCCTTCTTGGTTGTCGCCAAAACGGCGATAGCATCAGCGCCAAACTTTTTGAGGAGATTCTCGACGACGAGCAGGCGCACTTCAATTATTTCGAAAACATACGCAGGCATATCTCACAATTGGGGGAGACGTACCTGGCGCAGATAGCAGGCACACCTTCCGCGACCGGCATTCAGTATCAGGGATTCGTGGAAAGGCAGGGGGCAGGCGGCGGACAGGGGACCGATGTCTGACCAAGGGAGTTTCAGAAAGCTGAGATGGGCCCTGCCGGGGCTTCTCATGGTCCTGGCGCTCAGCTCCATCGCGGCTACCTGCGGATCCGAAGAAACCCCGACGCAAACCGTGACCCTCGAGGAAGCGCCGGCTGCGACGGAGATTCCGGCAACAGGCCCAGGGGACTTCAACGACGCCATCATCCAGGTATCCCAGCAGGTCAAGCCGGCGGTTGTCCAGATCACCAGCCAGCAGACGTTCACTGGCGAGGCCGATGAGCCGTTCACGGTTCCGGCCGGCACCGGGTCAGGGGTAATCTATGACGCCGATGAAGGGCATATCATAACCAATAATCACGTGGTCGAGGGAGCGGAACGGATTTTGGTGACATTGCCTGACGGCCGCACGTTCGTTGGCGAATTTATCGGCGGGGATTCCAGGACGGATCTAGCCGTGGTCAAGGTCGATGCCGATGAGCTGCCAGTGGCCGTGCTGGGCGATTCCCGGCAGCTGCAGGCGGGCCAGTGGGTGGTGGCTATTGGCAACGCCTTGGCGCTCGAGGGCGGTCCCACCGTGACCGCCGGCGTGGTCAGCGCCCTGGACCGGGCCGTGCGCCTGCCGGGGGATGCGGGCGAGCCCCGGCCCTTCCTTTTCGACATGATCCAGACCGACGCGGCCGTTAATCCCGGGAATTCGGGGGGGCCGCTGGTTACTCTGGACGGCAAAGTCGTCGGCATCAACACGCTGGTGGCGGGAGAATCCAGAGGCCTGCCCGTGGAAGGAATCAGCTTTGCCATATCCATGGCCAGGGTCCAGCCTATTATCGAGGAGCTTATCGCCACAGGCCGGGTCGTGCACGCATTTCTGGGCATAGGATACCAGCCCCTGAACCCGGCCGTTGCCGTGCATCTGGATCTTCCTGTCAATGAGGGGGTTCTGATTCTCGAAGTTGTCGAGGATTCTCCCGCCGCCCAGGGCGGCATCCGGGTGGACGACATCATCACAGAGATGGACGGGGAACCGCTGATTAGCGAATCGGATCTGGCCAGAATCATCAGCGCCCGCAGGCCCGGGGACACGTTGAGGCTGACAGTTTTGAGGGAAGGCGATTCGCTGAGCATAGAGGTCACCCTGGGCGAATAGGCTGGATTTCGCGCCACTGGCCTTCGCTTGGGAAACCTGCGCCATCCAGGGGATCAGAGGCCAAGACTCTGATGATGTGATATTTTATATTATCCTCGTACGGCATCAGGAATCAAAAGAGGAAGGGCCACCCTGGCGACATTCGCTAACGCGCTGACAGTGCTACGGATTATTGCCGTGCCTGTGGTTATCGCGCTGGTTCTCCATTCAGAAGATGGCACCGGCGCCGCCGCCACCGCGATCTTCGTAGGCGCCGCCCTCACTGACCTTCTCGATGGCCAGATCGCGCGGAGGACAGGCACAGTGAGCAGCTTCGGCAGCACGCTGGACCCGCTCGCCGACAGGCTTTTAATCAGCGGCACTATCATAGCGTTGGCAATCGCAGGAATATTGCCTGCAATTGGCGTTTTTTTGGTCGCCGGCCGAGATATTTTGATGATAATCGGGTATAAAGCTTTGAAAAGGCGCGGCATTGTTATCCGTGTCTCCCCCTGGGGCAAGGCATACACAGCTTTGTTCATGGTTGCCATCGTGGCCGCCATGTCCGGCTATCAACCAGGAGGGTTCAGGCTGGGATGGTGGCTCTTCTGGGCGGGCGTGGCCGGCTCGATATTAATAGGTTTCGCGTATGCGGTGAGTGGGCTGGGCCGGCTTTCCCGGGCTCAGGGGCCCCCGAAACCGGCGGGATGAGATAACAAGGTTCATTTCAGGTTGCCAGATTATTTGATTCGCGCGTTTCGCGCGTTTCCGTTTACTGGAAAAAACCGGGGTTGCCGATAAGCAAACCCGGAGACGCGGAGACCGGAACCAGGAACTGTTCAGAAGGAAAGGGAATTGATGAAAGCTGTAGTCATGGCAGGGGGTGAGGGCACGCGCCTGAGGCCATTAACGAGCAATCAGCCCAAGCCGATGGTGCCGATCGTCAACAAGCCATGCATGGAGCACATCATCGAGCTCCTGGCGAAAAACGGCCTGAATGACATCATTGTCACCCTGGCGTTTCTACCGCAGAACATAAGAGGTTACTTCGGAGACGGCTCATCCTTGGGGGTATCCATCGAGTATTCAGTGGAGGAAAGCCCTTTGGGGACGGCCGGAAGCGTCAAAAACGCCGCGGAACACCTGGATGACACGTTCATTGTCATCAGCGGCGATGCTCTCACTGACTTCGATCTCACCGAAGTCATCGATTTCCACAAGAGCAAGGATGCCATGATCACCATCGCGCTCAAGAGCGTGGAGAATCCGCTGGAGTTCGGCGTCGTAATCGTGGATGAGGATCGGCATATCAAGCAGTTTCTGGAAAAACCGAGCTGGGGCCAGGTATTCAGCGATCTGGTCAACACCGGCATTTATGTGCTGGAGCCCGAGATCTTCAATTACATTCCCGAGGGCGCCATCTATGACTTCTCCAAGGAACTGTTTCCCAAGATGCTGGCCCGCGGCAAGCCGATGTACGGCTACCCCATCGAAGGATACTGGCAGGACATCGGCAATATCAACCAGTTTCTCAGGGCCAACCATGACGCCCTGGACGGCAAGGTAAAAGTAAACATTCCGGGAATTCGCCTGCGTGAAAATATCTATATCGGCGAGAAGCTCAACCTTGACAGTATCGATAACATTCGCGGGCCGGCGCTCATAGGCAATTACGTCAAGATCGACTCGAAGGCCAAGATACAACCGTACTCGATCCTGGGCAACAACGTCATCGTGAAGGACAACGCGGAGACCGACCACTGTGTAATCGATTCCAACACTTACGTGGGATCGGGCGCCAAGATCAGTGGATCAATCATCGGCAAGAACTGCGACATCAAGCCGGCCGCCAATATCTATTCCAATGCCGCGATTGGCGACGAGTGCAGTATCGGCGATCACAGCATGATTGCCAGTAACGTAAAGATATATCCGTTCAAGGTGATTGAGGCCGGCGCGCATGTTTATTCAAGCATCATCTGGGAGTGGCGGGCCTTGAGCACGCTTTTCGGGAAGGACGGCGTATCCGGACTGGTAAACGTGGATATCACCTCGGAGCTGGCGCTCAAGCTGGCGATGGCCTACGGGACGACCCTTGACAAAGGCGACCAGGTCTGCTGCAGCCGTGACGAGAGTCCCGCCTCGCGCATGATCAAACGGGCCATGGTCTCCGGCCTCAACTCTACCGGAGTCAACGTGCGCGACCTGGGCGTGACTCCTGCCGCCGTGAACCGCTACGAGATGAAGAACGGCCGTGCCGCCGGGGGTATTCACGTGCGGGTTTCGGCCTGGCATCCCGAGGTCATGCAGATACTGTTCTTCGAGCCGCCGGGCAGCCCTGTCAGCGCCTCCACCGAGCGTGACATCGAGAAGTATTTTAACCGGCACGACTACCGGCGCGCCTTTTACACTGAAATCGGCAAGATCAGGTATCCGGGCCGCTCGACAGAGGAATACGTGGAAGGGCTTCTGTCGATCTGGGACGTCGACAGGATCAAAAATCGCCATTTCCGGTTCGTAATGGATCACAGCTATTCCAGCGCCTCGCTGATTGCCAGCCGTTTGCTTGCCAAGCTGGGCGCTGAAATCATTTCACTCAACACTTTCCTGGACGAAGACAAGAGCGCCGCCATCTCCCGGATGGAATCGGACTCTGTCAGAATGCAGAAGCTGGTGCTTTCTGTGGGTGCCGATCTGGGCATCACCATCGACAACGCCGCCGAGAAGATGTTCCTGGTGGACGAGAACGGCGCTGAGATACCCGCGGAGAAGGCCCTGTTTCTCATGGTCAAGTTGATGGCCGGCTCGGTGAAGGAAGGCACGATCGCGCTGCCGCTTACCGTATCCGGTCTGGCGGAGCGTCTGGTTGAGGGCACCGGGGTCCGGATAGAGCGAACCAAGGTGTCCCAGGCTGCCTTGACAGAAGCTGCCTCCCAGCCTGACATAATCTTTGCGGGGTCGGTGACAGGAGACTATATCTTCCCAGGGTTTTTGCCGGCCCAGGACGCGCTGATGAGCATGGGCAAGGTTCTGGAACTGCTGGCGGTCACCGAGAAGCCCCTTTCCGAACTGGTGGCGGAGATCCCGGACACTACCTTGCTCAGGGAGACCAAGAGCTGCCCCTGGGCTCTTAAGGGAGCGGCCATGCGCGAGATCTTCGAGAGCGTAAGTGAAGGCGAGAACGTCGACCGCAGGGACGGCATCAAGGTGTTCCACCGGGAAGGCTGGGCCCAGATTCTGCCGTCGCCGGACGAGCCGCTTTTTGAGATTTACGCCGAAGGCAAGACCCTGGAGGACTCCCAGGCGCTGCTTGAGCATTACTCGGCCAAGCTGGACGTGGCCATGGCCACGCACGAGGAGCAGCAAGCCTGAGGGAAGTGATGGCTGAGGGCCTGCGGATCCGGAATTTCCCTGGCTCCTCATTCCCGCCTGCAGGTTTGATCAGTGGTTGACCCTGTTGCGCGCTCATAAAGAGTCACTGCGCGAAATTCCTGGTCTGCGTTCCCTGGGACGGGGATTAACTTCTTATTACGTAAATGCGTCTGGACATACACGTACATACTTCACCCGGGAGCCGCTGCTCGGTCATGAGAGTCAATGAATATCTTGCAGCCGCGGTGGAGCTTGGCCTCAGGGCCATCTGCATAACCAACCATGGCGACATGGCCGATTACGACAGACTGGTCAGCCGCGCCCCTGCCGGACTGGAAGTCATTCCGGGCGTCGAGATCTCCTGCGTCGATGGAGACTTCCTCATTTTTTCCACCGAGCTAGACTGGCTGCGAACTCTGGCGCCGGCACAACCACTGCCCGCGCGTAACCAGCGGCCTGCGGAAACCGCGGTAGTCTGGGCCCATCCTTTCGCCGGAGTCTTCGGAGGAGAGCGCATGAAGGAAGAATACCTGGAGCGCGTCTCCCGCCAGGTGGATGGGATAGAAGTCTATAACGGCAACTGGCCGGACGAGCAGGCCAGCCGCAGAGCCAGGCGCCTGACTTTACAGTACGGCCTGGCCGAGATAGGCGGCAGCGACTCGCATCGGCGCGCAAACCTGATGAGATGCTGGACCGAAGTGGGGGAGGACATGATCCGAGATTCCCTAAGCCTCATCCGGCTCATCAAAAAACGGGAAACGGCGGCAGGATGTGGTCAACCCGGGGGATGAGCCGCCTCCTCGTGTTTCCCTGGAACAGGCGGCGTTCACGGAAAAGAAATGCCGATGTCCGCTGAAGCGGGGAAGTGCTACCCTGCCTCTGTTCTGGCAATAACCTGCTTGCAGACATTTCTGAGAGTGTCGAATATGCCTTCGCCGCTCAACGCACATGATTCAAACGAGGGAGAACCGGTCTGGTTGAACAGCTCATCGAGATCCCTGGCCGGAAAGATTTCCATAAGATCGCGCTTGTTGTACTGCATGGCCAGGCCCAGGTCCAGGGGACTGTCGTCCTGCTCCTCCAGGTTATCCCACATGTTCAGGTAAGCATCCACGTTGTCGTCCAGCCGGTCCAGTTGGGAATCCGCAACGAAAACGATGCCGTCGACGCCCTGGATTACCAGCTTGCGGCTGGCGTTATATTGCCTCTGGCCGGGAACGGTGTAAAGGTGGAATCTGGTATTTAAGCCCCGGACCTTCCCCAGTTCCAGGGGCAGGAAATCGAAGTAGAGGGTCCGCTCCTCCTCGGTGGCTATTGAAACCAGCTTGCCTTTGACCTCCGGGTTGACCTTGCGATAGACGTACTGGATGCTAGAGGTCTTGCCTCCCAGGGCACAACCGTAATATACGATCTTGTAATTTATCTCGCCAGCCGCCAGATTAATCAGCGCCACGGTTCAGTCCTCCGTAATTTATTATGTCACTTAGAACGTCCGCCGCCTTCCTGCTGATAAGCCTCACCTTCCCCAGCTCGGAGGCTTTCTTAAAGCATACGACAAGTAGCACGCCATCCGATACCTGGGCGATGTGAACATTCAGATCGCTGCTCTCGTGAAACATCACCGTAAATTCGTCGTTTTCCATAACGTTGGCCAGAGTCTTCGTGACGGCAAACGAACTTGCCGCCAGGGGACAGATGGATGAAGCATCGCTCATATCGGGCCCGATATACGTACTGATGGGATGTCCGCTTGCCGAAACCAGGCCCAGGAAAGCGGGGGAGACTGCCTGCCGAAGCCGAAAAAGGATCCGGTCGGCAGCTTCGATCTGCAATTCGCTGAATGTCTGTCTGGCGGTCAAATTATTATCCGGGCACAGCCGATAAGTATTGGTAGCGCAAGGAAATCGTTCACCCTGAAAAACTCTAATAGGCTTATCGGCAGGATTTTTCGGAGCATCAGTATCTAAAGGTAAAGTTGAACCTTCGTCAGGCAGGGAATATAATGACGTCAAATGTCCATTTGGAGGTAATAAAGTGGAAAACCTTCCGGATCTAGGCGGCCTTTCGGACCAGGAACTGAAATCGCTCATCCGGGATCTTGTGTCCCAGGAGCAGGAAATAAGCTATCAGCGGCGTCTTCTGCATGGAAAGATAGATATCCTGAGGGCCGAGCTGGTTCAGCGCTTGTCCGGGAAGAGAAGCTCCGGAGAATCGCTGATTTCTGCGGAGGATGTGAGCAGACTCAGCGAGATTCTCTCGCACGGGGAGCCATTTCATCCTCGTGGCGTTCCGGAGCGTGAATAGGAACCAAACCATGACGAACGGGGCCTTCGCCGGCACAGGCCGGAGGCTAAACTTCCAGGGGAGGAGAGAGAGTGCCTGAACGCATCGCCAGGATGGTAAGAGCTATTCAGAATCTGTTGGATGACATGGGCGTGAGGGAAGTGGAGGAACGAGTCATTCAGTTCATTATTCAAGAGATTCGAGCGGGCAGGACGCTGGAGGAAACTTTGGCGGAGCCCTATGTGGTGAACCATACCACGCCGGGCTGGCGCCGTGAGATCCTGGAGAGGCCTGAAATCATCAGGGCAGTCGAGGAAGAGATGACGAAGGCGTTTGGCCCCCCGGGAGGTGGCGAAGGAAAGTGACGAAGCGCTACTGCCCCGATTGCGGCTCTGAGATTACCGAGGAAGGTAAGTACTGCGGGAAATGCGGAGCCTCCCTTTTTGAGGAAGAGGGCAATAAAGAAGCCACTATCCGCTACTCACCCGAGGCTGAGGAACGCGAGGCGGCCGAACTTGCGGGCCTGGGCGAGGTCCTGAAGAAAGGGGCTTACCTGGTAGTGCGCAGTGGCGGCGGCATGGCGGGAGAGACGCTCATGCCGGTCGACGGCCGGACCAGCATCGGCCGGCATCAGGACAGCGATATCTTTCTCGACGACATCACTGTTTCGCGGCATCATGCCATCATCGAGCACCGGAAGGACGGCTATTATATCAAGGACCGGGGCTCTCTCAACGGCACATATGTCAACCGGGTCCGGGTCGAAACCCAGAAGCTTTCGGATGGCGATCAGTTGCAGATCGGCAAATACAAGCTAACATTCGTTGAACGATGAAGCCGAAAGAAGGCGCTCCTGCCGCCATGAAGCTAACCATCGGAGCAGTCGTCGACCTGCTGAAACCCGAGTTCCCGGATATAAGCATCAGCAAGGTCCGTTACCTCGAGGAAGAGAAGCTGATATCACCAAGACGAACGAGTGGCGGATACCGGATGTTCTCGCGTAGCGACATTGAAAGGCTGCGCACCATTCTGACTCTGCAGCGCGATGAGTTTCTGCCGCTGAAAGTTATACGGCGGGAGCTGTCCCGCAAGGGGACCCTGGCTTTGCGCCCGACGGCCAACAGGGGACTTAAGAAGGTCAGCCTGAAGGAATCACCCGCCGAAGAAAGCAGCACGTACACTATGGAAGAAGCCCGGGAGATGTCCGGCGCCGATGAGTCATTGGTGCGGGAACTCGAGGATTTCGGCCTGATTTCGGCTTTCTCCAGCGGCGGCGCCAGGAGGTACGACCAGACAGACGTAGAAGTGATGGCTGCGGCGGCTGAACTGGCTGAATACGGTGTGGCGGCCCGCAATCTGAAGATGCTAAAAAGCTCTGTGGACCGTGAGTCGGCTCTGCTGTTGCAGATACTTACGCCTACCCTGCGCTCACAGAATCCGCAGACCCGCAAGGAGGGAATAGCCGCCCTGGAGAATCTGGCTACCGTCTCTTCATACCTGAAGCACCTCCTGCTGATAAAGGATCTTCGCAGCGTCACCGCTAAGTGAAGGTTCCCATACCGAGGGCGCCGGACAGTCCGCGTTGACTGACTCAGTCAATTACGTTTGAAAGGAGACTGCGCATGGAGCTGGCAGAGTTTATCCGGGACATTCCCGATTTCCCCAAGAAGGGCATCGTTTTTAAGGACATCACGCCGCTGTTGCAGGACCGTGAAGCTCTCAGATATACCGTGGACCGGATGGCGGAGTTCGCCGTGGGGAAGAAGATCGATGTGGTGCTGGGCGCGGAAGCCCGTGGCTTCATCCTGGGGGCGACCCTGGCCTACACTCTCGGCGTCGGCTTCGTTCCGGCCCGTAAACCGGGAAAGCTGCCGCACATGACTGTGGCCGCCGAGTACGACCTCGAATACGGCACCGACAGCCTGGAGGTCCATGAGGATTCTATCCGGCCTGGGTCGCGGGTGCTGGTGCATGACGATCTCCTGGCCACGGGCGGTACGGCGCGGGCTAAGTGCGACCTGGTTGAAAAGCTGGGCGGCGAGGTAGCGGGACTGGCTTTTATCATCGAGCTTTCATTTCTGAACGGCCGGGACAAGCTGAAAGAGTACGATGTTCTGAGCCTGATCAAATACGGAGCTGAATAGAAGCATTGTTCTCTGATCATGCGAGGGCCACCAGGATTGTCATCGGCTCCCGCCAGCAATCTTTCAGCCAAATCCGTCTGGCGCTTGTCACTCCGGATGAGGCTTTGCTCAGTGATAGATCTCCGCCTTCACGTGGCCGATGCCGGTAAGGCCTATGGCGCGGGCGCTGCCGGCAGAAAGATCAAGAAAGCGGCCATCGATATAGGGGCCCCTGTCGTTTATACGCACAAAAACGGAGCGATCCTCGTATGTGACCTTGAGCCAGGTTCCGAACGGCAGGGATTTATGGGCGGCTGTCATCGCGTTCATGTTATATATCTCTCCGTTAGCGGTGCGGTTGCCGTGGAAGCCGGGACCGTACCAGCTGGCAATTCCGCTTAAAACGATAGCCGACGGCCTCAGGCCGCTGGGCGGGGGTATGGAGCCGGCCACGATCGCCGGAGCTCCCACAAGCAGGTTAAAATCCTGGTCAAGGCGCAACGATTCCTCAGCGGCCCGCCGGGCTTCTTCCTCGGCCTCGCGGGCCCAGGCCTTCTCCAGCGCCGCGTTATCGCGTTCCAGCTGGGCGGAGACCGAGGCAACCTGCATTTTGAGACCAGCCTGCCGTTGCCGGAGTTCGCCTATGTCCTGAAACGATTCCTGTTTCAGGATATCCATGCGGCTGTGCAGCCGCCTTACTTCCGCTTCCTCTTCCTTGAGCCTCTCGATCACCTTGAGATCGCTCCGGGATATGACACCAAGATAGTGCAGCCGGGTCATGGCTTCCGCCAGGTTGTCGCTGGTCAGGATTAACTCGTAAACATTGCTGTCTCCCAGCTTGTAGATGGCGGCAAGGCGCTCCGAAAAAAGCAAAAGAGAGTCGTTATGCCGGTGTTCCGCCTGGCTCAGCAGAGAGGAGACATCGGCCAGTTGAATCCGGTTCCTTTGGATGATAAGGCTCTGATCTGAGATTGTCTGTTCTACCTGCGCCAGCTCGCGGCGCGCCTGTGTCAGGTCTTCCAGCTGGCGGGAGATCCGGCCGGAGATTTCCAAGCTCGTTTCAGCAGCCAGCGCCTGAGACACTGCAGGCCGTGCCACAGCCAGGCCGGCGGCTGCAGCCAGTGACAAAAAAACACACCCGATCTGTCTGTTCCTGTCTTTCAACGATATTTAACGGTGGCGCTGCGAGAAGTATTATCGCGCGCCTGTCCGGCCTGGAGGCCGCGGTCGTTTCGACCATTTTTATCGACCTGCAAGCGGTCTTGCTTGAATCGAGGCTGAGCGTTCTTAACAGCAAAGCTGGCAAATACTATCAAAAAACGAACGGCACGGAGGGGAGACATGTAGACATAAAACGAGGATAAGAACGGACGAATTCATGAAAGATTACATAACATATATTATCGTGCATGGCTGGAGGAGGCCCGGATGGTTAAGAGAGGCTTGGCCGTCCAGCCGGCCAGTTTGCGCTCCAGGTCTGGCTCCAGAACGTCGGGCGCTTAAAAAACAGGAAACAGGACCGGGACCAAAGACGGTCAATTCGTAATCATCTATACTACGTTCTGGAAATGATGGACCAGATACAGGAATCCAGACCGGTTATGGCCGCCAAAGTGGCCCTGGCCAAGACTGTGGCAGCCGCCAGCGGCCGCGCCGGCCACTCGGGAACTACTCTGCCGGGCGGGGTAATCGCCGCCATAGACAAAGGCGTGATCGGCCGAGTGAGCAGGTGGCTCCCCGAGGGCAGCGTGCTGGTGTCGGCGACCAACGGAAAAACGACCACAAATGCCATGATTGCGGACATTCTGGCGCGGGAGGGCATGAAAGTCGCAAGAAACCGGGAGGGGGCCAACCTGGCGGCAGGAGTGGCCACCGCGCTCCTCAAGGATGCAAGCCTGACAGGCCGCCCCCGTTCCGACATCGGCCTTTTCGAGGTGGATGAGTTCGCCCTTCCCGAGGTGGCCAAACAGTGCTCTCCGCGGACCGTGCTCCTGATGAACCTGTTCCGGGATCAGCTGGACCGCTACGGAGAGCTGGAGCATATCGCCGAGCGCTGGCGCTCCGCCGTCATGAGCCTCGGCTCCGGGACACAGGCCATATTTAACGCCGACGATCCACTTGTGGCCGCGATGGCAACGCTCAGGCAGGATCGCACCCTCTGTTACGGCATTGAGGACACCGCGGCGGGCGGCAAAGTCATGCAGCACGCGTCGGATTCAAAATACTGCACCGTTTGCGGCAATCCGTTCGAATACGAGATCTTTTACATGGGGCATCTGGGAAAGTATCTGTGCCCCGCATGCGGCTACAGCCGCCCCTCCCCCGCCATCTATGCCGAGAAGCTTGCCTTTGACGGCATGCGAGGTTCCAGGTTTGACCTGGTGACTCCGGAGTGCACGGTATCGATAAAATTGCCTCTGCCCGGACTTTACAACGTCTACAATGCCCTCGCGGCGGCAGCGTGCGCGTTTTCCCTCGGTATCGGTCCTGCCAGCGTCAAGGATGGCCTGGCGGCCTTCTCGGCGGCATTCGGCAGGGTGGAGCAGCTGGTTATCGAAGGCAAGAAGGTCGTTATGCTGCTCGTCAAGAATCCCGCCGGCTTTAACGAGGTAGTGCGCACCCTGCTGACAGAACCTGGAAAGAAGAGCCTGCTCATGGCGCTAAACGACAGAATCGCCGACGGCCGCGACGTCTCCTGGATCTGGGACGTGGATCTGGAAGTGGTGGCGCCTGAAATCGAATCTGCCGTCACCGGCGGCACCAGGGCCGGGGAGATGGCCATGAGGCTCAAATACGCCGGCGTGGACCAGTCCCTGCTAAAGGTGGAGCCGGACCTGCGTGAAGCTCTCAGGCAGGCGCTCAGACGCACAGGCGAGAAAGAAACGCTGTACGTGCTGCCCACCTACACGGCCATGCTGGCGCTGAGACAGGCGATTCATCAGGATTTCACGACCGACCGGAAACTGGGGGACCTGGTATGGAAATAAGGATCGCCCACCTATATCCCGCTCTCCTGAACATATACGCCGACCGCGGCAACATCATTTGCCTGGCAAAGAACTGCCAGTGGCGGGGCATCGACGTGGTAGTCGACGAATTCGATCTCGGCAAGAAGCCGGATTGGGAGGCGTATGACTTCTTCTACCTGGGCGGTGGCCAGGACCGGGACCAGCTCCTGGTCTGCCGCGACCTGGCGGCCATGGGCTCGGGCCTGATGGAAGCGGTGGAGGCAGGCGCGGTCCTGCTGGCGGTCTGCGGCGGCTATCAGCTGCTGGGAGAATTCTACCGCACGGCAGCCGGAGAGACCATGGAAGGTGTCGGATTATTCCGGGCCTATACAGTAGCGGGCCAAAGGCGCTGCATCGGCAACGTGGCGCTGGAATCGGACATGGAGGGCCGGCGCCTCACCCTGGCCGGATTCGAGAACCACTCGGGCAAGACCTATCTCCGTGACGGTCAGCAGCCGCTGGGACGTGTTGTCGCCGGCTTTGGCAATAACGCGGAGGACGGCACCGAGGGCATCATCCATAAAAACGCAATCGGCACCTATCTGCATGGGCCGCTGCTTCCCAAGAACGCCCTGCTCACCCATCATCTGCTGGAAAAGAGCCTCAAGCACCGATATGGCCCTGATGCGGTCCTCACAGCTGTGGAGCATGCGTTGGAAGATGAGGCCCTGGACGTGGCGGTGCGGCTGGCCCGGAGATGATGAGGCTACAGAGTCTCCAGCAGTTCGGCTATCTTGTCAGCTGCTTCGCCGAGGGGGAACTTCTGTTCCTCCCTCCCCCGCCTTATCTGCACCTCGACCGTCTCCTCCGCCAGCGAGCGCTTGCCGATGGTGAGACGCAGCGGGCAGCCCAGCAGCTCCGCGTCGGCAAACTTGGCTCCCGGACGGATATCCCGGTCATCCAGCAGCACTTCTATGCCGGCGGCGCTCAGAAGCCCGTATAGCTTTGCGGCCATGGCGGCCTGCTCCTTGTCTGCCGGTTGCATGAGCACCAGATGCGCCTCAAAAGGTGAGATAGCGGCTGGCCAGACGATGCCCTTCTCGTCAGAAAGCTGCTCTACGGTCGCGGCGGCGATGCGGGCCGGGCCGATTCCGTAGCTGCCCATGATGATGGGCCGTTCTATGCCGTCTTCGTCCAGAAATCTGGCGCCCATGGATTCGCTGTACCTGGTGCCCAGCTTGAAGATGTTGCCTATCTCGATGACCCGCTCCAGGCTCAAGGGGTGCTCGCACTCGGGGCACTTCTCTCCGGGCTTGACCCGCCGGATATCGGCATACCCGGTGTCGAAGTCCCGGCCCGGGACCACGCCCTCGATGTGATAGCCATCCTTGTTTGCGCCGGTTACGAAAATCCCGGCCTTGAGCGAATCATCGGCGATCTTGCGGATATCGAGCCCGACCGGGCCGATGAAGCCGGCTTCGGCGCCGGCGATTTCACGCATCTCTTCCGGATGGGCAGGACGGTAGGATCCGACGACGCGGGCCATTTTGGATTCCTGCAGCTCGTGGTCTCCCCGGACCATGGCAAGCACCGGTTCGCCCTGCTCGGTGATCAGGAGCAGCGACTTGATCAGCAAATCGGGCGTGACGTCGAGAAAGGCCGCGACCTCGGCGATGGTGCGCACCCCGGGGGTGGCCACCTCTTCCCGGCCCGCTTCGGGAAAATTGGGCGAATAGACCATGGAGCGGGCCAGCTCCAGGTTGGCGGCATAGCCGCACTTGCAAAGGGCCACCTCATCCTCACCGGCGCCACTGGGGGCCATGAACTCATGAGCGGTGGCACCGCCCATCATGCCCGGGTCGCTCTCGACCATGTAAAAGCGCAGGCCGCAGCGGTGGAAGATCCTGGTATATGCCTTTACGTGGCGCTGGTAATTGTACTCGAGCCATTCCTCATCCTTGTCAAAGCTGTAGGAATCCTTCATGACGAACTCGCGTGTCCTCAGGATGCCGCTTTTGGGACGGGCTTCATCGCGCAGCTTTGTCTGGATCTGGTACCAGACCTGTGGCAGGTCCCGGTATGACCGTATCTCCCGCGCGGCCAGCCAGGTGATCACCTCTTCGTGAGTCATGCCCAGCACCATTTCCCGTCCTCCCCGATCCTTGAGTCGGAACATCTCATCGCCGATCTCATCGTAGCGGCCGGTCTGCTGCCAGATCTCAGCCGGATGCAGAATGGGCATGGTGATCTCCTGGGCGCCGATCTGGTTCATCTCCTCCCTGATTATGCGGCAGATCTTGTCCATGACCCGCTGACCCAGGGGCAGGAATATGTAAAGGCCCGCGGCCAGCTGCCTGACAAGCCCGGCCCGCACCATCAGCTTGTGGCTGATAGCCTCGGCGTCGGCGGGATCCTCCTTGAGGGTCGGGAAGAAAAGCTCGGATGCTTTCATGGATGTAAGACTACAGATTTTTTAAAGCCAAGTGCAAACTGTCGCGACCTTAATCCGCGTAATCGCGGTAGTTTCTCTGACGGAAAACGAGGAGTAATGTCAGCTCACCGGCCCCCGCCGGTCTCCTTGCCGATTTCCTCAAACAGCGCTTCCACCAGTTCCCGGGCCGGCACCTTGCGAATTGGCTTGCCATGGCTGAAGATCAGCCCTTCTCCCTTGCCTCCGGCGATGCCAAAATCGGCATGACGGGCCTCCCCCGGGCCGTTTACCACGCAGCCCATGACCGCCACCTCGATGCCGGTTCCGATGGCGGCCAGGCGGCGTTCGACCTCCAGGGCGATGTCCTCCAGATCTATCTCGGCCCGGCCGCAGGTGGGACAGGAAATCAGATCGGGACCGCCGGAGCGCAATCCCAGGCTTTTGAGAATCTCGTGGCCGGCTTTGACCTCTTCCACCGGATCCCCCGTCAGGGAAACCCGGATCGTGTCCCCCACGCCCTGAGCCAGAAGCGAACCGATGCCAACCGCGCTCTTGATGCCGCCCACCCACTTCGTGCCGGCCTCGGTGACTCCAAGGTGTATGGGGTAATCCATCCTCCGGGCCAGCTCGAGATTGGCATCAATGGTCTCCCTTACGGATGACGACTTGGCGGAAACCTTGAAGTCATGAAATCCGATCTTCTCAAACATATTGACATAATCAAGAACAGTCTCAACCAAAGCCTGCGCCCGGCTGATTCCGGCTGGCGCCCGTTTTTCTTTGGGCAGGGAGCCGGCGTTGACCCCGACGCGGATGGGGATTCCCGCCTCCCGGGCCGCGGCGATGACGGCTTGAACCCGGTCTGGACCGCCGATGTTGCCGGGGTTGATCCTCAGGCCCGCGGCGCCGGCAGCAGCCGCCTCGATGGCAAGCTGTGCCTTGAAGTGGACATCCGCCACAACCGGCAGCGGTGATTTGGCGGTAATCATCTTCAGGGCGGCGGCAGCAGCATCATCCGGCACCGCCACGCGTGCGATCTCGCAGCCGTACGCAGCCAGGCTGCGGATCTGGCTGAGCGTGGCCTCGACGTCACGGGTGTCAGTATTGGTCATGGACTGCACTGTCACCGGAGCTCCGCCACCGACGGGCACTTTGCCTATGTGAACCTGTCTTTTGCGAATCGAGGTCATGTCCCTGCCGCCAAACTATGGTTCTATCTGAAAACCGGGTCCCAGCAGCCGCTGGATATCGTTCATCACGCCCATGGTCAACAGGATAATGAAAAGCATCAGGCCCACCAGAGACACTCTCTCGAATATGTCACGCCTGATTGGAGAGCCCTTGATCTTTTCGAGGATGTTGAACAGGACATGCCCTCCATCCAGCGGCAACAGCGGCAGCATGTTCAGGATGGCCAGCTGCAGGCTGATAAACCCGAGCACGCGCAGGTAAACACCCCAGCCCATTTCGATAGTCTGCGTGGATATCGCCACGATCCCTATCGGCGAAGTAATGTCCTGGCGGGCCTCGGAGCTGACAAACAGGTTCTTTATGACGATGAATACTTCCCTGGTGATGAAGCCGATATCGCTGACAGAATTCCAGAGAGCTTCGGTCACGGGTATCTGGAGAGTGCCCACACGCTCGGCGTCGAAGAAGACTCCCAGGAGTCCTTCGCCGGTTTCCTCGGCGCGCCCAACCTCCGTGGGCAGCATGAGGATTTCTCCTTCCCTTTCAACTGTTATCTGGACCTGCTGGTCCGGCCGCGCCTTCAACTCGTCCCTGAGAGCCTGGACGTCCTCGGAAGAAAAACCGTTTACGCCTATCAACCTGTCACCCGGCTCGATTCCGGCCCTCTCCGCGCCGCTATCCTCCTGCACAGCGGCGATCTCGCCAGTGGCCTGGAACTCCGGCAAGGCCTGCCAGTAGAAGATAAAAAACAGGAACACCGCCAGGAGCACGTTCATGAAGGCGCCCGCGGAGATGACGATCACCCGCTGCCAGATCGGCCGGGCGTAATAGGCACGGGGCCTGACTTCCTCAGGGAGCTCCTCCTCCCGCGTCATGCCGGAGATCTTTACGTAACCCCCCAGGGGCACGAAGCCGATGCCGTACTCTGTTTCTCCAATCTTCTTTTTGACGGCGGCGGGCGGAAAGCCGATGTAGAATTTCTCGGCGCGCATGCCGAACGCCTTGGCTGTCAGAAAATGGCCGAGTTCATGGACGAGAATCAGCAGGCCGATTCCCAGGATGGCAACCAGGTAAAACATGTCTCCTCGTTTTTTTTTAGCAGAATCCGGTCAGGCTTTCAGCGGGCTCGCCTTGCCATGACTGACAGGCGGCCTGAAGACCATATCCTCCACCTGACACGGGACGACACAGGGACAGAAATTTGTCAACCTGATCGAAACGCCTTCCGGTCCTACTGGATGATCAGCGATTCGGCCGCCCGCCTTGCTTCGGAATCGATGGCGTCGATCTCCTCAAGGCCGGAAAGCCGGACCGGCAGGGATCCAGCGATGGCGTCCATGGTGCGTTCGACCATATCGGCAATCTCCAAAAACCCGATGCGGCCGGCCAGAAACGCGGCCACTGCCATTTCGTTGGCGGCGTTTAAAACGATGGGCGCGCCTCCTCCCCGCTCTCCCGCCTCGCGGGCGATGCGAAGGCTGGGGAACGCCGCCTCGTCCGGCTCAAAAAAGGTAAGCTCCCGCTCCGCGGGCAGGTGCAACTGCGGCGCTTCCACCGATGTCCTGTCCGGATAATTCAGGGCAAACGCGATGGGCAGTTTCATGCTGGGCAGGCCCATCTGGGAGATCACAGAGCCGTCGTTAAACCGTACCAGCGAATGCACGATCGATTGCGGATGGACGATGACTTCGATGCGGCTGTACGGAACATCGAAAAGATAATGCGCCTCGATAATCTCCAGGCCCTTATTCATAAGAGTAGCAGAATCTATCGTAATTTTGCTCCCCATTTCCCAGCGGGGATGGTTGAGGGCATCCTCGACAGTGACATTGGCAAGTTCGGCCCGGGGCCGGCCCATAAACGGCCCGCCTGACGCGGTAAGCCAGATCTTGTCCAGTTCCTGGCGCCTCTCTCCCCGCAGGCACTGAAATACGGCGCTGTGCTCGCTATCCACAGGAAGTATCAGGGATCCCTTCTCCTGGGCCAGGTTCGTGACATATTCACCGCCGACCACCAGGCTCTCCTTGTTGGCCAGCGCCAGGTCCACGCCCTTCTCCAGAGTGGCTACGGTGGCTTCCAGGCCTACGGCGCCCACAACGGCGTTCAGAACCAGATCACAGTCTACCTGCTCGATCAGTCCCCTGATACAGCCGGGCCCGGACAGCACTACAGCCTCCGGCAGTTCCTGCGCCAGCCGGGTGCCCGCTGATTCCTCGACAATGGCGAGATGGCTGACATCGAAGGCGTCTGCCTGCGCCGCCAGCGCCCGGTAGTTGGACCCTCCGGCCAGGCCGGCAACCTTCAGGCTGTCGCTGCCGGCGATGACTTCCAGCGCCTGCAGGCCGATGGATCCTGTCGAACCCAATATCAAGACTCTTTTCATTTGACCACTACTCCGTTTTCAATTGCCCAGCATCACAAAGAGGGCATAGTAAGCCGCTGCTCCGGCAAAGAGCAGCGAATCAAATCTGTCCAGCACTCCCCCATGCCCCGGGATGATCGTTCCGGCGTCCTTAACGTGAAATGCCCTTTTGATATATGACTCAAACAGGTCTCCCACAGGAGCGGCAACCGCGATTACAAGTCCCAGAATGAAGAATTTGCCCGAGCTCATCCAGCCCAGAGATTTGCCCGCTATAAGTACTATGATAATAGTTCCGATAAACCCTGCGACGGTTCCCTCCAGGGTTTTTTTGGGCGAGATTACCGGAGAGATCGGCCGATGCCCCAGGTAATGGCCCACCGCGTATGCAACCGTGTCCGAGGTCCATGTCGCCAGCAGCACCAGGATAGCCAGGCTGACGCCAATGCTGGGAAAAGCCTGGAGCATAATTACATGCGCGAAGCCCACACCCACATAAAAGGAGCCGAAGAACGTGACAGACATCTGAGCCACCATCTCGGAATTCAGGCCACGGACGGCATGCAGGACGAACGTCAGCAGGAAGAGCCCCAGGACTCCCCACAAGGTGCCGCCCGGGGGGTCGTAATACGTGCCGAGCAGGATGAGAATGGTCCCCAGATACCCCGCCAGCAGATGGGGCTTGAAAGCCCGGCTCATCCGGTAGAATTCATGCAGGCCCAGGATGCTGAGCAGGATGAGGGCCACCAGAAGCGGCATCCCCCCGGTGTAGACGACGATAATCGCCAGCACCGCTCCGATGATGCCTACCAGTGCGCGGGTAATCAACAAGGCTGCCTACCGGACCCCAAACCGGCGCTGCCGCCGTCCGAATTCCTCAAACGCCAGGCGCAGGTCTTCCTCTCCGAAGTCAGGCCACAGCTTGTCGGAGAAATACAATTCGCTGTAGGCGCACTGCCAGAGCAGGAAATTACTGAGCCGCTGCTCGCCGCTGGTGCGGATGAGCAATTCCGGGTCGTGCATCTCGGGCGCGTACATGTACAGCCGCGGATCGGGTTCGCTGTCGGCGCTGCCGTTGTTCAAAGCCCGGCGCATGGCGTCCTCGATTTCGGCACGGCCGCCATAGTTGAAGGCGACATAAAGGGTCATGGCCTCATTCTCGGCGGTAAAGTCTTCTGCCCATTCCATTTTCTTCTTCAGTTGGGCGGATATCCCCTCCCGGCGTCCGATGAAAATCAAGCGAACTCCGTTTTCGCGCAGCTCCGGTGTCTCCTGTTCTATCCTGTCCGCGAAAAGCGACATGAGCCCTTCCACTTCCTCGGTAGGCCGCTTCCAGTTCTCGGTGGAGAATGCGTATACGGTCAGCTCCTTTACGCCCAGCTTCCGCGCGGCCATGACCACGCGCTTGAGAGCCTTGCCCCCCTCGCGGTGACCGGCTATCGCCGGCAAGCGCTTTCGGGCGGCCCATCTGCTGTTGCCATCCATGATGATGGCAACGTAGCGAGGCCGCTTATTAAAGAAAAAATCTTCGCTTCCGGCTTTGCTGCGGCGAAGATTCGCAAGGTACTTAAACAAGCGGGACATTATACCTCCAGGATCTCCGCCTCCTTGCGCTTGAGCATCTCATCGATCTTCCTGGTGTGTCCATCCGTGATCTTCTGCAGCTCCTGCTCGGTGCGGCGCAGCTCATCCTCGGAGATCTCTCCTTCCTTTTGAAGCTCCTTGATATCGTGCAGTACATGGCGGCGGACATTTCTGACCGCCACCCGGCCATCTTCCGCCAAACCCCTGACAACCTTGACCAGCTCTCGCCGGCGTTCCTCGGTGAGCTCGGGAATGGCAAGCCGGATCAGGCTTCCATCGTTGCTTGGGTTCAGGCCAAGTTCCGATTCCATGATCGCGTGCTCTATTTCCTTGAGGGCCGACTTGTCATATGGGGTCACCACGAGCAGCCGGGCCTCCGGGGCGCTTACATTTGCCAGCTGCCTGAGCGGGGTTCTGGTTCCGTAATAATCGACACTGATGCGATCCAGCAGAGCCGGCGCCGCGCGGCCGGTCCGGACGGTATTGAATTCGTTGTTAACAGCTATTACCGCCTTGTCCATGCGCTCGGCGCCGTCATCCATGAATTCCTTAACCATCTCGTTCATTCAAACTCCGGTTCTGGTAGCCACCAGCTTCTCTCCGGTTTCCGTTAAACGCAAGGCTCACGGAACCGGCGCCAGAAGCTAGAAACTGTCACTTTCTGCCGGTGAGCTTACTATAGTTCCGGTCCTTTCGCCAGAAAGAAGTTTCTGGATATTTGCGGGATCGGTCATGTTGAAAACGTGGATGGGAAGGTTATTGTCCATGCACAGAGAAAGGGCGGTGGTGTCCATGACCCTCAGACCCCGCTCGATCGCTTCCAGATGCGTAACCCGCGGCAGGAAAACGGCGTTTGGGTTGGTCTCCGGATCCGAATCGTAAACCCCGTCATACTTGCGTTTGGCCATGAGGATCGCCTCCGCGCCGATTTCCAGGGCTCTGAGGGCCGCGGCCGTGTCTGTGGTAAAGAAAGGATTGCCGGTCCCCGCCGCAAAAATAACTATCCTTTTCTTCTCCAGATGACGGATGGCCCGGCGGCGGATATATGGCTCCGCCACTTCCTGCATATGAATGGCGGAAAGAACGCGGGTTTTGAGGCCTATCTTCTCCATGCCATCCTGCAGGGCCAGAGCGTTGAAGACCGTGGCGATCATGCCCATGTAATCGCCGGTGGCCCGGTCCATGCCGCGGGCGCTGCCCGCCACTCCCCGGAAAATATTCCCGGCTCCGACCACGATGGCGATCTCAACGCCCAGGTTCGAAGCGTTCTTTATCTGGGAGGAGATGGCCTTGATCTTGTCGGGATCGATGCTCAGATGCTCCTCCCCCTGGAGCGCCTGCCCCGACAGTTTGATCAGGACCCGGTTGAATACGGCTTCAGGGTTCATCCCGCCGGACGCTGGAACCTCTTCATTCACTTGCCCAACTCGAATCTGGCGAACCGCTTTACCTCGATGTTCTCACCGAGCCTGCCGGCCAGTTCTCCGCGCAGATGCTCCACAGAGATCTTGTCATCCTTTACGAACAGCTGCTCCATCAGGCAGACCTGGGAAAAGTATTTCTCCAGCTTGCCTTCCGCAATTTTCTGCAGAATTTTATCTGGTTTGCCTGTTTCCCTGGCCTGGTCCCTGTAGATGGCGAGCTCCGATTCGATCTGAGCGGGGGGAATGTCCTCCCTGCTGATATACACGGGAGCCGCTGCCGCCACGTGCATGGCTATATCGTGGACGAAACTGCGGAAATCTTCCGTACGGGCCACAAAGTCAGTCTCACAGCCGATCTCGACCAACACGCCGATCTTGCCGCCCGCGTGTATATAGCTGTCGATGAGCCCCTCGCTGGTTGCCCGGCCGGTGCGTTTTGCCGCCGCCGCCAATCCCCTGGTTCTGAGCAGCTTCACGGCCTCTTCGAGGTTGCCGGAGCATTCGGTAAGGGCCTTTTTGCAATCCATCATTCCGGCTCCGGTCTGTTCCCGGAGCTCTTTTACGTCTTTGGCGTTAACTGCCACTTTCCACCTCGCTGATTTCCTGTTCTTTTGATACTTTTCCCGCTTCTTTTTTGGCCGTTTTGGATTTCGGCGGAGATCCCCCGGTTTCTTTCGCGGTTACGGTTGCGTCTTCGGCTGGACCGCCAGCGGCCGGCGCCGCCTTCCGGGCAGTCTTTTTCGTTCCCTTTTCCTTCGTCGGAGCGGCCTTGGCTTTTTTGGCCGGGGCCGGCCTGGTTTTGGCCTCGCCTGCCCGCTTTGCCGGAGCTTTCTTTTTCTGCCGCGCCGGCGCGGCTTCAGGCGCGGCTTCAGTTTCCGGCTTTGCCGTGGGGGCCTCGGCCGTGGCCTCAGCCTCTTCTGCCGCCTTGACTGCCGCTTCAGCCGCCGCCTTGGCCTCAGCCGCTGCCCTCTCGGCGCTTGCCCTCATCTCCTTCTCTGAAAGCAGTTGCTTGCCTTCGAGTATGGCGTCAGCCATCGCCCTTATGATCAGGCCGCAGGAACGGATGGCGTCGTCATTTCCTGGAATGACATAATCGACCTCGTCGGGGTCGCAGTTGGTATCCACAAGCGCCACGATGGGGATATGGAGCTTGCGCGCTTCCTTGATGACAATCGCCTCCCGCCGCGGATCGACCACGAATACCGCCTCGGGCAGCTTGTCCATGTCTGCCACGCCCCCCAGGTTCGCCTCCAGTTTCTTGAGCTCGTTGAGAAGGTCCATCTGCTCGCGCTTGGGCAGAAGTTCCAGCTGGTTGTTGTCGCGCAGGTTCCGGAGCTCATGCATGCGCCGGATGCGTCCGGAGATGGTGCTGAAGTTGGTCAGCAGGCCGCCCAGCCACCGCCGTGACACGAAGGGAATGCCGCACCGCTGAGCCTCCTCAGCGATCGTGTCCTGGCATTGCTTCTTGGTGCCCACGAACAGCACGGTTTTGCCGTTCGCGGCCAGATCCTTGATGAAGTCGAAGGCGACATCGATCAACCTTATCGTCTTCTGGAGATCGATGATGTAGATGCCGCCGCGCTCGGTGAAGATGTAGGGCTTCATCCGGGGATTCCAGCGGCGGGTCTGATGTCCGAAGTGGACTCCGGACTCAAGCAGTTCTTTCATTGATACAGCAGTCAAACCGAGATCCTTTCTCTCGAGCTTTACGATGTCGCGCCCTGGTTGGGCGTCCGCAGCAGGGCGACTTCCGCAGCGGCGCCGTCCGCACACACAAAAACAGGCTCAAGCGTATATGCTTAAGCCGTATGGCCAGCATATTTTAACAGAAACCCGGACGCTCAAACAAAGAGAAACAAGCCGCCGGTCAATCCTTTAAAAATAATAATTGCGTTCAGGATTTTCCATCTGATATGTTTCGCAGCATGGAAACGGTTGACGAAAAAATGGGGTCAATCCTGCGGGCGCGCGCTACCGTCGCCGTAGTCGGTGCTTCTCCCAATCCCAAAAGGCCCAGCCACGCTGTCATGAGGTATCTCATCGAGCACGGCTTCAACGTAATTCCGGTGCGGCCCAGGGTATCCGAGATTCTGGACCAAAGGTGCTTTGGTTCCCTGGAGGAGATCCCGGTGCCCGTGGACATCGTCGATGTATTTCGCAAGGCGGAAGCCTGTCCGGAAGTGGCCAGGTCAGCGGTGGCTATCGGGGCGAGGGTCCTGTGGCTTCAGGAAGGCATCGTCAGCGAAGACGCAGCGGAAATCGCCCGGCAAGGGGGCCTGGATGTCGTGATGGACCGCTGCACCATGAGAGAGCATCTTCGGATTAACCGATAGATTTCTGGCTTCGTTCAATGAAGATTTCGAGGAGGAGGCAGCATGTGGATCTTTCCGCTGATAGCGACCGTCATCTCCGCTCTGTTCGCCGCGGTCCTGATGCGACAGTATTTCGCCAGGCGCAATCCGGCAAATCTGGTGTGGTCCGTGGCGCTGGTTATCTTCGCCGTGGGAAGCGCTTGCGACCTGGCGGGGAGCATCAGCGGCTGGACGCCGTTCATCGCCAGACTCTATTATCTGAGCGGAGCCGTGATCGTTGTCGGGTATCTGGCAGCCGGCACCCTCTACCTGCTGGCGCCGCGAACCATCGCTCACATCTGGCTTGTTCTCATGCTGGCGGTAACCGTCACGGGGACCATCCTGCTGGCGACTGCCTCGGTTGACCAGGCGATGATCGATGCTGGCGACGAACCCGGCTGGCGCGCAATCGACAAGCCGCCGCTGCTTACAGTGCTTTCGATCTCGGTAAACAGCCTGGGAACCGCTATCCTGGTGGGGGGAGCAGTGTATTCCGCCGTCTACCGCAGATTTCCGCTGGCGAATATCCTCATAGCGGCCGGGGCCCTCATCATCGCCGGCGCCGGCACTCTGACAAGGCTTGGTCAGTACGAATTCCAGTCGATCGGCCAGGCAATCGGGATTATTGTCATATTTGCAGGTTTTCTCATGGTTTCGCGCGCCGGCAGAAGGCCGGCTGGCCGCTCCTGAGAGCAAGCGCGGCGGCTCGATATATGCCCAAAAGTAAGGTAATACCCTATTGCCTCATTAAAATATCTACTCGAAACGGCATATCATTGCCTCAACTAA
>JACUUL010000120.1 GCA_014859345.1 Thermoleophilia bacterium | reverse complement strand
CGCGAGTTCAATTTAGAAGTGCAACGCTTGAGGAGGAAAGGGTCATGGATTATAATAAGCGATTATGGGACGATATTATGAGCAATTATCCTTATGGGAGCGGGATCAGATCACGATTATGCGGTTAAGAGGCGAATCTTTAAGCAGCATTGCCCGGCGTCTGGGGCGGCATAAGGCGACGGTGGCCCGGGAAGTGATGCGGAACTCATCTGGGGTGTATGATTGTTATATGGGTCATCGGGCGCAGGCGCGGCGGGATGCGCGGAACCTCGAAGCCCGGCGCCGCCCCCGGCTCAAGGATCCACGGATTCGGGCGTACGTGCGGGCGAAGCTCCGGCAGCATTGGTCGCCGGAGATCATCGCGGGCCGGTTAAAGCTCGATCATCCCGGCTTAACGATCAGCCCGGAGGCGATTTATCAGTTCATCTACGAGCCATCTAATCCCCGGCGGGCCGAAGACATTGCCTGCCTGCGGCGGGGGCATCGACGGCGGCGACGGCGCAAGATTGGCCGAAAGGAAAGGCGGACGAAGATTCCGCACCGGGTGCCAATCGACGTCCGGCCGGCGGTCGTCGCAGCCCGGACCGAGTTCGGCCATTGGGAGGGCGACACGCTCATTTCCCGCAAAAGCCGGGCCGCCCGGCAGTCGTTAAGCGAACGCCGCAGCCGGCTGGTCCTGCTGACCAAGCTGGCCCGGAAGGGCGCGGTCGAGATGAAACATGCGGTCCTGAAACGGTTTCAGCCCTGGCCCAAAGCCGCCCGTCAGAGTCTGACCCTGGATAACGGCACGGAAAACGTCCGGCATGAGGAGATTACCGCGGCGCTGGGCACCGCCTGTTACTTCTGCCATCCTTACGCCGCCTGGGAGCGCGGTTCGAACGAGCAGATCAACGGCCTGGTGCGCTGGTACTTGCCGAAAGGGACAGATCTGGGTATGATAACGGACGAACAGCTGCAATGGATCGAGGATCGTTTAAACAACCGACCGCGAAAATGCCTGGGGTTCAAGACCCCATTCGAGGTCGCTTCTCGAGCGCTCGTTGCACTTCAAGGTTGAATGTGG
>JACUUL010000023.1 GCA_014859345.1 Thermoleophilia bacterium | reverse complement strand
TCACGGCCCGTAAAGGACTTGCACCTCCTAGAGCAGCGCCATGCCTGGCGCACAGAAAAGGGCGGGCCGCTGGCGCGGCCCGCCCCGTAATTCCCGCTATTTCTCCAGGCTAAGCTATTCCCGCCGCCTCCACACGCGGATTGCCAGTCCGATTGAGGCAAGCAGGCCGGCTCCCGCCAGACCCCCGGCAGCCACGGGAAGCCCGGTGGACGGCAGACGGGTAACGGCAGGAGCTGCGCAGTCCATGATCGTCAGCGTGCCGAAGGCCACCTCAGTGCCCTCCTCAGTCCCCGCAATGACATCTATAGTGCCTAACGGCGTGGGAACGCTGACGCCGTCGTCAAAACGCTCCACCATGGCGGGCACAACGCCGCTCAGGACCCAGTTCCCGGCTCCGTCAGACTCGGTGAAACCGATTAAACCGATGATGGCTCCCTCGCCCTCTGTGAACAGGAAAACGGCGATGGGAGTGTTCGGCGGCATCCCGGACCCGCTGAATTCCACGGTGTCGCCGATGCAGGCGCTTGACGGTGTTGTAGTGAGGCCCCCGACGATGTAGGCGTCACCATGAATGGCCAGGGCGACGCCCCCCAGCATCATAATGCTCACGACGAGCATCGCCGAAACCGCGAACAGTGCCAAGATCTTTGCCATCCGTCCTGATGTCATAAACGCCTCCCTGTTTCGTTTTATAAACATTGGTTATCCTTGCCTAGGAAATTCGTGTTGACACGGACGCCTGCAACCAGCGACCTTTGCTAGGCACGGCAAAAGTTGCTGAACTATACCCGGGCGACAAAGCCGGGGTCAATGTCGAAAATCAGGAAAAAGTATGCCTCCGCAGCAAGACACCTGCGTTGGAGCTGACTGGACAGGATCACGGGGTGGGCGGGAGGAAGGCGGTGTCTCCGCAAGACGGATGCCGCCGGATCGGCGTCTGAGCGTGCCTTTTGCAGGCTTCTGCCAGAGGCGGAGGGGGGTCCGCCCGGCGAGATCACGCGCACGTGTCGTCGCTCGCCTCTGGTCCAGCCGGAATGCGAGGTACGGGGCGGACGGCCCGGCAATACCTTCGGGATGCCTTGCAGAAAATTAAGGCGGCTGGGCCTTCAGCGCCGCCGCTGGAGGTAGCGCATGGCCAGTCTGCCGAGCAGGACCCCGGCAAACAGGGCGCCGGCCAGTATCAATATGGTTATCATTCCGCCTCCACTTCTTCCTCGACTCCGCTCGACTGGCTGTCCACTACCCGGGCAACAGCGGTCAGACGGTCGCCCGGCCTCAGGTTCATGACCCGCACTCCTTGAGTGTCGCGTCCCATGATGGAGACGTCTCTGGCCGGGATGCGAATGACGGTGCCATCCGCTGATATGAGCACGAGTTCGTGATTGTCCCGCACCACGCCGGCCGCCACCAGCGCGCCCTTCTTCTCCGTGTGCCGGATCGTTTTCACGCCCATGCCGCCGCGCCCATGCCTCGGATATTCACTGATATGTGTGCGTTTGCCGTAACCTGCGTCCGTGACCACGAACAGATCTGCCTCATCGCGAGCTACGTTCATGGACAGGACACGGTCCCCGGGCCTTAGCTTCATCCCTTTGACGCCACTGGTGACTCGGCCCGTCGGCCGCACCCGGGATTCGTTGAAGCGGACGGCCTGGCCGCCTTCGCTCACCAGCATGATGTCATCGTTTCCGTTGGAATGCTTGACGGCAATCAGTTCGTCTCCGTCACGGACTTTGATGGCGATGATGCCCTCGGACTTGAGCACGGTATTGTACTCCTGGAAGGCCGTCTTTTTGACCATTCCCTGGCGGGTGGCCATGACCAGGAATTTCGCGTCCTGGTAATCCTTGGTGGCGATGACCGCCTCTATGCTCTCCCCGCTTCTGAGTGGCAGCAGGTTCACTACCGCCCGGCCCTTGGCTGTGCGGCTGCCCAGGGGTATCTCGTGCACTTTCAGCCGGTACACCTTGCCCACGCTGGTGAAGAAGAGCAGAAAATGATGCGTGGTGGTGATGAACAGATGCTCGAGATAATCCTCCTCCTTCACGTCCATGCCCATGACCCCGACGCCGCCGCGGCGCTGCTTCCGGTAGGTATTGAGAGGCAGGCGCTTGATGTAGCCGGTGCTGGTGATGGAGATGACCATGTCTTCCTCGGCGATCAGGTCCTCGATATCCAGCTCGTCCTCGGTGGGCGCGATCTGGGTGCGCCGGTCGTCGTTGAACATGTGCTTTATCTCCAGCAGCTCTTCCTTGATCAGTGTGTAGATTTCGGCCTCGTCGGCCAGGATCTTTTTCAGCCAGGCTATGCGCTCCATCAGGTCCTTGTGCTCGTCCCTGATTTTGTCGCGCTCGAGCCCTGTCAGCTTCTGAAGCCGGAGATCGAGGATGGCCTGCGCCTGCTCCTGAGTGAGCCCGAACTTCGCCATGAGTCCGCCGCGGGCCTCCTCAACATCTTTCGAGCCCTTAATCAACTTGACCACGGCGTCGAGATTCTTGAGCGCAATCAGCAGCCCCTCCAGGATATGAGCCCTGGCCAGGGCCTTGTTCAGCTCGAACCTGGTGCGCCGGACAATGACCTCGCGCTGGTGGGAGATGTAGCAGCGGAGCATCTCCCTGAGCGACAGGGTGCGGGGCACCCCGTCCACCAGAGCCAGGCTAATCACGCCGAAGGTGCTCTGCATGGCGGTGTGTTTGTAAAGCTTGTTCAGAACCACCTTGGCGATGCTGTCGCGCTTGAGCTCGATGACCATCCGCATGCCGCTGCGGTCCGACTCGTCGCGGAGATCGGATATCTCCGTGATCTTGCGCTCACGCACCAGTTCTGCGATTTTTTCGATCAGGCTGGCCTTGTTTACTTGATAAGGAAGCTCGGTGACGATGATCGCGTGGCGGTTCCCCTTGATCGGTTCTGTGTGCGCCTTTGCCCGCACCTTGAGCAGCCCGCGCCCGCTGGAATAGGCGTCTCGGATTCCCTTCGAGCCCAGGATTATGCCGCCAGTGGGGAAATCCGGCCCTGGCAGGAGCTTCATGAGATCGCCCACGGTGATATCGGGATTGTCGATCATGGTCACGCAGGCGTCGATCACCTCGCCGAGATTGTGAGGCGGAATATTCGTGGCCATACCCACCGCTATGCCGCTGGATCCGTTAACCAGGAGATTTGGAAAACGGGCGGGCAGCACATCCGGCTCGGTCGTGCTTTCGTCGAAGTTGAGGACGAAGTCTACCGTATCCTCGTCGATGTCCCTGAGCATCTCCATCGCCAGCCGCGCCAGCCGCGCCTCGGTATAGCGGTAGGCGGCGGGACTGTCGCCGTCAACGCTGCCAAAGTTGCCCTGGCCGTCGATAAGCGGATAGCGCATGGAGAAATCCTGCACGAGCCGCACCATGGTATCGTAGACGGCGGCGTCGCCGTGGGGATGGTATTTACCGATAACGTCGCCGACGATGCGGGCGCTCTTTTTGTAAGGCCTGTTGTAAGCCAGGCCCAGCTGCTGCATGGCGTAGAGCACCCGCCGATGCACGGGCTTGAGTCCGTCACGCACGTCGGGCAGCGCCCGGCTCACGATCACGCTCATCGCGTAATCAAGGAAAGAGGAGCGCATCTCCTCTTCGAGTTCGCGCGGCTCTATGCGCCCGTCAAGATCCGATATGGCCATAAATTGTTGTTCCTCGTTCCTTCTTGGTTGTCAACGCCTGTCATTTCAGTTGTTTGGGCGAGATTGGGGGGCACGTGACATAATTCAGCCACACGAACTTTCAATAGTGTTTTTCTGCGCGCCGAATTGAGCGTCATGTACCTTTCATGTCCGCGTTCGTGTCCCCTCATCATCCTTGAATCATCCGGTCGCGTAATCCTGGTCAATGGCTGCAATCCCGACCCTTTTACACATCCAGGAATCTTACCTGCCTGGCGTTGGATTCGATGAATTCGCGTCGCGGCTCGACTTTGTCGCCCATCAGCGTGGTGAAGACCTCGTCGGCGGCGGCGGCGTCCTCCAGGGACACCCTGAGCAGCGTGCGCGTGTCGGGGTTCATGGTCGTCTCCCAGAGCTGCTCCGGGTTCATCTCGCCAAGCCCCTTGAAGCGCTGCAGGTTGACTCCCTCCTTGGCCAGCGCCAGGATGGCGTCCCTCACCTCATCGAAATTCTCCACCTCGAGATCCTTTTTCCCCATCTTTAAAGCGAAGGGCGGTTCCCCCAGAAGATTTTTCATCTTGCCATAGAGGTCGCGCATGCTGGCAAGCTCCCGGCTGGCCAGGAGCTCCGTCCTGAGCTTAATGGTCTCGGCTACGCCGTTGCGCTTGTTGGTCACCTTCAGCACGATGATGCCTTCTTTCTTGTTCTCCTCCAGTACCTCAAGCCGGTCAAACCTGGCGGCCGCTGCCTTGGTATTCAAGAACTTCCTCAGCGAGCTGAAATCCTTTATTTCCTTATCCAGCAGGCTCTGGGTGCGCACATAGTCGACCGCTTCCTGGCCATACAAGGAGCGCAGCTTGGCGTCCCAGCCCTCGTATTCCTTATAAAGCCTCTGGAATCGCTGGTATTTGGACTGGCTCAGCGTTAGGCTGCCGTTGCCGGCGCCGTTCCCCGTTACCTCCATCTTTTCCAGGCGGTCCCGGAGCAGAAGCTCCTCCAGCTGGCTTTCCTTGTCCACATAGATTTCCTGCCCGGCCTGCTTGATGCGGAAGAGCGGCGGCTGGGCTATGTAGACGAAGCCGGCGTCGATCATCTCTTTCATGTAGCGGAAGAAGAACGTGAGGATGAGCGTGCGGATGTGCGCGCCATCGACGTCGGCGTCCGTCATGATGATGACCTTGTGGTAGCGCGCCGCGGCTATGTCGAACTCGTCGGCGATGCCGGTGCCCAGCGCCGTGATCATCGCCTGGATCTCCTTGTTGGCCAGGATGTTGTTGAGCCTGGCCTTCTCCACATTGATGATCTTGCCCCGCAAGGGCAGAATGGCCTGGAAGGCCCGGTCGCGGGCCTGCTTGGCCGAGCCGCCGGCGCTGTCGCCCTCAACCAGGTAGATCTCCGCCGCCGCCGGATCCTTTACCGCGCAGTCGGCCAGCTTGCCGGGCAGGGCGCTGTTTTCCAGGACGCTCTTGCGGCGGGTGAGATCGCGCGCCTTGCGGGCCGCCGCCCGGGCGCGCGCCGCGGCGATTGTCTTGGATACGATTTGTTTGGCTTCGCCGGGATGTTCTTCGAGGAACTCCGCCAGCTTCGAACCTACGGCGCTCTCCACAAAGCCGCGCATCTCGGAGTTCCCCAGCTTGGTCTTGGTCTGGCCCTCGAACTGGGGCTCGCGAAGCTTGACAGAAATGACGGCCGAGAGCCCCTCCCGCACATCGTCGCCGGTCAGGGGTTCTTCCTTCTCCTTGAGCAGGCCCTTGCCGCGGGCGTAATCGTTTACGGCCCGCGTCAGCGCCGCCCTGAAGCCGGAGAGATGAGTGCCGCCCTCCTGCGTATTGATGCTGTTGGCGAAGGAAAAGATGCTTTCCACATATGAGGAGTTCCACTGCAGCGCAACCTCGATCTCGCCTCTCTTCCCTTCCTTCTCCAGGTAGACGATGCTCTTGTGTATTGGATCCTTGTTGCTGTTGATGTGGCGGACGAAGTCCTTGATGCCGTTCTCGTAATGGTAGACGGCCTCCTGGGCGTCGCCGCGCTCATCAGTAAGCGATATCTTCAGGCCCTTGGTGAGGAAGGCCATCTCGCGCAGGCGCTGCGACAGCGTGGCGAATTTGAAATCGATGTCTTCGAAGACCTCCAGATCGGGAAGAAAGGTCACCGAGGTTCCGGTGTCCTTGGCGGCCCCGCCTTTGGCCAGCGGCCCCTTGGGGATGCCGCGCTCGAAGTCCTGGGTCCAGACGAAGCCTTCCCGGTGAATCTCCACCGACAGCCACTCCGACAGGGCGTTCACCACGGACAGGCCCACGCCGTGCAGGCCGCCGGATACCTTGTAGCCCTCGCCGCCGAATTTTCCGCCGGCGTGCAGCATCGTCAGCACTATCTCCGCCGCCGGTTTTTTGTATTTGGGATGAGGGGCCACCGGAATACCCCGCCCGTTATCGATGACTGTGACCGAATTGTCTGGATGTATTGTGACGCTGATCTCCGTGCAGAAGCCGCCGGCCAGCGCCTCGTCAACTGAGTTGTCGACGACCTCGTAGACCAGATGATGCAGGCCGCGGGAACCAGTGGAACCGACGTACATGCTCGGACGCTTTCGGACCGCTTCGAGGCCCTCCAGAACGGTGATGTCTTTGGCATCGTAACTAGATTTTGGCATAACTTCTCTCATGCTTGCTGGTTTATTGGTTCGACTGAAGAGCTGGGCGCCGCGAACCCGGGGCGGCTATCGGGGTCAAGAAGCACCTCTCCGGAAAGGGCTGTGCTCCTTCAACCTCCGACCTCCAATCTGATGGGAGGGAACCCGAAAAATTCAACGCTGGGAACCCGCAGAATTACACCCTGGAGTATATCACATCGTGGGCGTTTTTCATAACAAAAACCGGCAAAACTTTCCCGCTATTTGCGGGATTTCCAATCGTTCCGGATCCCGTGCACAAACCGGATTTCACGGACCTGATCGGGAGGGCTCAGGCGGTTGATTTTTTCGGTCAGGCTGCCGGCATGAAGAGCCAGCTCACAGGCCCACGAACCCGAGTCGCAACTTACGGTCAGGATGCCCTCCCGCATGGATCTTACTGCCGCGTGGTTGGCGATCTCCGGGCCGGCTGCCTCAACCCAGAGAGCCTGCAGACCCAGGCCGGGACAGTTCCGGAAAAGACGCTCCCGCTCCCTGCGGACGATGTCGCTTACTGGCGTTGGCTCGGTCATCCGGCTTCCGGTTTCATCGCGGCCACGGCTCCGTCCCGCACCTCGATCACAGCCGCTGCTTTCAGTTCCTCCCCGGTAAACAGCTCCCGGTCCGCGGCTGTGATGATCGTCTGGCCTATGATTGATAGTCCGGTTGTTTCTTGGTAACCTTGCCGGCTGCCGAGCGCCTGCATCAGCCGGCGTCGGCGCTTGGGGTCGAGCTCGCTCATGACGTCATCAAGCAGCAGTAACGGCTGGTGCCCGCCGCAGGCAACCGGCAGGCGCCGTCCGGCCAGTAAAATGGCCAGCACCGCGGTGCGCTGCTCGCCCTGGGACCCGTATGACTTCAGGCTGCGGCCGGAAAGATCGAAATCCATATCGTCCCGATGGGTGCCGATGCTGGTGGAAAGCCGCATCATATCCTGTTGCCAGGCCTCGGCCATCGCCCTTAACAGGGCGGTCTCCCGGTCGCCTTCCGCCAGCCCGCTGATCTGCGACCGGTATGCGAGCAAGGGGCCCTCCCGCTCGCCGGAGAGCTCCTTGTAGGCGTCATGAAAAAGAGGGGATATCAGCCGGCAGTAAGACTGGCGGGCATCATGAACCGCCAAGGCCAGCGTGGCCAGCTGCCGGTCCCAGGGCGCTATGTCGGCAAGTGGCAGCAGTCCGGCCGCGGCCCTCTGCAGAAACCTGTTTCTCTGGGATAAAACCTTCCGGTAATCGAGAACAAGGCCATGATGGGCCGGGTGGCGCCGGCTTATCGCTTCATCCAGAAATTTGCGGCGGACCGCGGGTGGTCCCTTGATTAACTGGAGGTCTTCCGAAGAGAAGCACAGGATTGAGCCGGGCTCCAGCCAGTTGGGCCCTCCTCCTGTGTCTATCCTTACCCCGGCCCCGGGCTCGAAAGAAACAGTCCGCCTGAAAGCCGCTCCGCCGCCGCTGCCGTTTCTTTCGATCTCCGCTTCCAGGCGAAACCGGGGCGCGCCTTTCTTTACCATCTCGGCTTCGCGGCAAGTGCGGTAGGACCGGCCGCTAAGCGAATACTGGACGGCCTCGAGGAAGTTGCTTTTTCCGGCCCCGTTATCGCCAAGGATGATTACTGTCCCCGGCGCGAGTTCCAGGCCAGCAGAGGAATAGTTTCGAAACGATATGAGATTTAAACGCCTGAGATACAATATCGCCTCGCGTCGAGGCCCCCAGCCTGCCCTATGCCGATAAACGCACCGGCATTATGAGATAAAGAAAGTCGTCGCCTGATCCCTTTATCAGTCCCGGCCTCAGAGGACTTATCACTCTCAGAAAGGCCTGTTCCTCGTCCACGCTTTCGAAACCATCGCGCAGGAACTCGGGATTAAAGCCCACCTCGATCTCTTCGCCCGTATATGAAACCGGAACGGCCTCGCTTGCCTCGCCCACCTGTGGCGTTTGGGCTGATACCGTGATCTCCCCGGATGTGAATCTCAGCCTCAGCGGTGCGTTCTTTTGCGCCATGAGACCTATCCGGGCGATTACCTCCAGGATCTCATCCCTGTCGATGGAAATCTCGTGCTTGAATTCATCCGGGAGCAACTGCTGGTAGTTGGGAAACTGCCCCTCTATCAGGCGCGATGCCAGTATGGTTTCATTGATGCCAAATATAATTTGGCCGTCAACAATGCTGACCTTGACGTTCTCCGCATCGCTGCCGGAGCAGAGCCGGGCCAGCTCTTCCAGTGACGTTCGAGGGACGATGATCGCCCGCTTCTCCGGCAGGCTGCTCCGGGCGCCTGTCTCCCTCACACTCAACCGGTAGCTGTCAGTCGACACCATCTTTAGCGTTTCTTTTTTAAACTTGACCAGGATGCCTGTGAGAACTGGCCTGGTTTCGTCCCTGGACGCGGCCCGGGCCACCGTGTTTATGGTCGCCATCAGGGGATTCTTCTCCACATCGAATGTGTCCTCTTCACGTATCTCCGGCAAGCGCGGGAAGTCGGCAGCGGGCAGGCAGTTTAAAGTGAAGGTGGCCTGCCCGGAGGTGACCGTGGCGGTCTGCTCACTGGTATTGATATTCATCAGTACGTCTCCGGCCGGCAGGCTCCTGACCACATCGGTTAGCAGCCGGCCGGGAGCTACCACTGCCCCTTGCCCCTCAATGCTGGCGTTTACTGCCAGCCGCAGCGAAAGATCCATGTCGGTGCTGGCCAATTCCATCATTTCGTCGCTCAACCGGCTCACCCTGATTCCGGAAAGGACCGGCATAGCGCTTTTTGTTGCAACAGTTTTTGAGACTATCTGCAGCTTGTCAAGAAGTATTTCTTTGGGGCAGGTTATCTGCATGAGCTGGCCTCCCGCTAAAGATGTTTTATTCATTTTAATATCTCCATCGTTGTAGTAGTTACCTGGAAAACCGGGAAAACCAGAAATCTGCCTGCAACGCGCCGCATTTCTCGGAGTAAAAACGAGAGGGAAACCTGAAGAAAAACCGAAGCATCAGATGGAAAAAAGGCAAGAGCCGCCGCCGCGCCCGTAACAAACGTGGAAAAATCGGCGTTTTCCCCAAGGATTTCCCGGGAATTCCAAGCCGCCATGCTCACCCTCTGGAGCGCTTTAGCTTTCCGGTTATCTCCTGCACCAGGTTGTAAACCTCTCTTTCTTCCCCGATCAGGTTTGAGACTTTGTTTATGGCATGAAGGACAGTGGTATGATCCCGGCCGCCGAAGCGCTCGCCAATGCGGGGCAGGGAGGAATCGGTCAGCTCGTGGCACAGATACATTGCCATATGGCGCGGATAGACGATGTTCCGGCTGCGGCGGTTGCCTTTCAGATCGGCCATGGAGATGCTGAAAGTGCGGCAGACCTCGCTCTGGATCATATCCAGCGTGATCCTGGAATCAACGCTGGGCAGGATATCCTTGAGTGTCTCCCGCGCCAGGGTCATGGTTATCGGCGATCTGGTTAGCGACGCATGGGCCACTACCCGGATTAGGGCTCCCTCCAGCTCGCGGATGTTGGTGGGAATGTTGTCGGCGATGAAGCCCAGAACCTCCGGATCGTGCAGGGTAATTCCATCGGTTTCGACCTTTTTCCTGAGAATGGCGATACGGGTCTCGAGATCGGGCGGCTGCACATCGGTGATCAGCCCCGATTGGAAACGGCTGCTCAATCGTTCCTGGAGGGTGTTTATATCTCTGGGAGGGCGGTCGCTGGTAATGGCGATCTGGTTGCCGGCTTCGTAAAGAGTATTGAATGTATGGAAAAATTCTTCCTGGGTCCGCTCCTTTTTCTCCAGGAACTGGATATCGTCGATCAGCAGGATGTCGTTGTTCCTGTATTTGCGCTTGAATTCCTCCATGCGCCCGGCGCCGACCATGTTGATAAAATCATTGGTGAATGTCTCTATGGTCATGTACTTGACGGTCATGTCGGGGTGGTTGGTGGCTACATAGTGGCCGATGGCCTGCAGCAGGTGGGTTTTTCCCAGGCCCACCCCGCCGTATATAAACAAGGGGTTGTACGCCCGGGCCGGTTTTTCGGCCACCGCCAGGGCGGCGGCATGGGCAAAGCGGTTGCTGGAGCCGAACACGAAGCTTTCGAAGGTGTATTTGGGATTCAGAGTTCTCAGCACCTGCTGGCTGGACTCGAGGCATTGCTGCTGAAGAGGCAGCACCGGATCGCAGCCTTCCTCAGAATCATCCGCCGCCCGGTCAGGCGACACAATAAGCCGCACATTCTCAACCGGCAGGTCATCGCCCGCGATTTCGTACACGGTTTCCTCAATAAGCGGCATGAAACGCTTTTCGATGCGGCTCTTGGCAAAATCATTGGGGACGGACACCAGCATGGTGCTGTTTTCCATGCCGGCGGCGTCGGCACGCTCGAACCACATCTGGTAGGTGGAAGCTCCGACAGATTCGCGGATGGTTTCCTTGGCCCGGCGCCAGGTGGTTTCTACCAGTTCTTCCATCGGATGCTCCTAGGCTCGGCGATTACGAAAATTATCCCCGCGGGCAAGACATGAATGCGCTGTTCACGGCTTGCGAAGCCGGAAATCTGCTGCTGGCAACCGATCAGATCGGGGAGATGCGTGGCGCAGATTTTACAGGCGGCTACATGATAAAACAAGACGGCGCTGGCGACAGGTTATCCACAGAAATTGTGGAAAAAGCTGGGGATGCATCTATTAAAAGCCGCCCCCTCCCGGCAGGTGGGAGCAGACGCGACCGATTGTAGAAAAGTCCTGCAAATAAAATTGTTTTTAACGATGTCCACAGGTGTGAAAAGCCTGTGGATAAACTTAATGGAGGAAAGCTGCTCAGGTATCCAGAATTGGCGACGCTTTATGTAGGAAAAAGGAATCCGGCAACTAACGGAGAAAGTAAATTGCAGCCAGGCAGCGTTTCCGGAAAAACCACGTGGGAGAAGCATAAGTGACAACGGTACTAGCCTTTGCCAACCAGAAAGGCGGGGTCGCCAAGACGACCTCGACCCTGAACGTCGGGGTTGCCCTGCGCGAGATGCACCAGCGGGTGCTTGCCATAGATCTCGATCCGCAGGCCAACCTTTCCATGTGCCAGGGGATCAATCCGGATTATTTGACCAAGAGCATGTTCAATGTGCTGGTTCAGCGGATGTCGATCGACGATGTTATCCATCGACGCGAGATCGACATCGCTCCCGCCAGCATAGATCTGGCCGGAGCAGAACTGGCGCTATCCGCCGCGATCGGCAGGGAACGATCACTGGCCAAGGCGTTGATGGAGGTCAAACAGCGCTACGACTTCATTCTTGTGGACACACCTCCGTCCCTGGGGCTGCTTACCATAAACGCCTTCACGGCCGCGGACGGCGTGGTGGTGCCGGTTCAGTGCGAGTATCTTTCCTTGCGGGGGCTGGCGCAGTTGGAGCGCACCCTGGGAATGATCAAGGACAATCTGAATCCCGATGTCAGAATCCGGGGAATCCTGCCAACCATGTATGACCGCCGCACCCTTCACAGCCGTGAGGCTTTGGACATCCTGAAGGAAAGCTTCGGAGACCTGGTATTCAAAACCGAGGTCAGGAAAACGATCAAATTCGCGGAAGCGCCGGTTCAGGGCCGCTCCATGCTGTCTTATGATCCGGGGAGCAGGGCCGCGGACACCTATCGCAAACTGGCAAAGGAGCTGCTCAATGGCACCCAGAGCAAACATGAAGGAAGGGGCCCTGGCAAGACTGTTCCTGCATACCGAGCAGTCTGACGACAAGGACATCGAGGAAAAAAGGCCGGCGCCGCGGCCAGCCGCGCGGGAAGCGCCGCTTCCCCGTGAGGAGGCTGCTTATGTGGCGGCCTTAAAAGTGGTGGGAGTAGGCGGCGGCGGCACCAACGCCATCAACCGGATGATAGAAGCCGGTATCCGGGGAGTGGAGTTTATCGCGGTTAACACGGATGCCCAGGCGCTGGATGCCTGCGACGCCGATGTCAGGATTCACGTGGGCGGCGAACTAACCCGCGGCCTGGGCGGCGGCGCCGACCCGGCTATCGGCGTCGAGGCAATGGAGCGCAGCCGCGACGAGCTGAAAAACGTGCTGCGAGGCGCCGATCTGGTCTTCGTCACCGCGGGGGAGGGAGGAGGCACCGGCACCGGCGGGGCGCCGGTGGTGGCCGAAAGCGCCCGGGAGATCGGGGCGCTGACTATCGGCATCGTGACCAGGCCGTTCAGTTTCGAGGGAACGAGAAGGAACCTGCAGGCAGAAGAGGGCATCCGCCAGCTAAGGCAGGCCTCCGATACGGTCATCGTGGTGCCCAATGACCGGTTGCTGCAGGTGGCCAACCGCGAAACCAGCCTCATCGATGCCTTTGCCCTCGCCGACGACGTGCTGCGGCAGGGAGTGGAATGCATATGCGACCTGATAAACCGCCCGGGCCTGATCAACCTTGACTTCGCAGATGTGCGCACTATCATCAGCGGCGCCGGATCAGCCCTGATGGGAATCGGGGTGGCCGCGGGTGAACAGCGCGCCGCGGAGGCCGCGCAGGCGGCGATTGGCTCTCCTTTGCTAGAAACGTCCATTCAGGGCGCCAAAGGTGTTCTATTAAACGTCAAGGGGGGCAGCGACGTGTCCCTTTACGAAGCCAACGAGGCTGCCCAGGTTGTGGCGGCCGCGGCATCCGAGGACGCCAACATCATCTTCGGCGCCGTGGTGGACGAAAGCCTGGAAGACGCCATCCATGTGACCGTGATCGCCACTGGCTTCGATCAAAGTCTCCGCGGCGGCAACAGCCAGCGGTTCCGGCGCGCCGTCCGGGATGATGTGTTTGACACGCCGGATTTTATTGTTCCCTAAGCTGACCCAGGGCAAGGGAGCGGATAACCGGAAAACGTTTCCCTAACTAAGGAATCTCCACCACCACGCTGGTCATTGTCTGTGTGATGCCCTCGATCGACTGAATCTGTGAAACAACCTTGTTTCCCAGCTCGCTGATGTCGCCACCCTCGATGAAGGCGATGATGTCATAAGCTCCGGTCACGGCATGGGAACTCTTTACTCCCGAGATTTCGGCAATCCTCTTTCTGGCGTCTCCGGCGCGGCCCGGGGCGGTGTTGACAAGAACGTAGGCTGCCGCCATTTAACCCACCTCCTGAATAATTATAAAATGGTCCGGTTGCTTAAGGCTCCGGCCTGCCCTCTGGTCAGTTATGCCGGCGCCAGGACGGTTTTAAACCAGCAAATGGAATATCGAAGGTGAGAAGGCTAATTGTCAACGCGGACGACTTCGGCCTGACTCAGGGGGTTAACCGGGGCATCATCGATTGCTGCCGGGCGGGCGCCGTTTCCAGCGCTACACTGATGGTGACGGCCAGGGCGGCGGCTGCCGCCGCCCTGGCCGCAGACAGCCGCCATCTGGGCGTGGGCCTGCACCTGAACCTGACTTCGGGAAATCCCGCCCTTGACCTAGGACGCATACCGAGCCTTGTCGATAACGCAGGCAAACTCATCGGAGCCAGAAAAATGATATTCCGGCTGATTGCAGGATTGGCGCGCAGGAGCGAGATAGAAGCGGAGATCGAGGCCCAGATAAATCTGTGCCGGGCGCTGGGCGTCGAGCCCACCCACGTGGACACCCACCATCATCTGCACGCTGATCCGCGATTGCGTGCCAATCTCAGCCGGGCTTGCCGCCGCCATGGAATCGTGAAAGCCAGGGGATACCGCATGAGGGCGAGCAGCTTCAGGACGGCCGGTATCCGGCTGGCCGCTTCGGTGCCGGTTGTCAGAGCGCCGTTGCTGTCGCCAGACAGGTTTTCCGGGATGGAGGTAATGGGAAGTAAGAACATGGCCGCGGCCCTGAGAGCAGAGCTGGCCAGGCCCGGGGATTCTCTGGAATTCATGTGCCATCCCGGTTACGATGACGAGGAGTTGTCCAGCGCCAGCAGTTACAGCGCGCTCCGGCAGGTGGAGCTTGATTCTTTGAGATCCGCGGATTTCGTGGCCGCCATCCGCGAATCGGGCGTCCGGCTGGTATCATTCAGGGAACTTTGAAGAAGGAGCGGTATGGATCTGGGACGGTGGTTCCACGAGCGGACCTATCATTACTCCGAGTTTTCTGACATCGAAGAGCTTGTCCGGCTCAAGGACGAACAGAGGTCGAGCATCAGCGTCTGCCTGCCCACCATGAATGAGGCCGCCACCATTCCCAACATCCTTCCCGTCGTCCGCAGTGAGCTGATGGAGCGCCACCAGCTTGTGGATCAACTGGCAATCATCGATTCCCGCAGCACCGACGGCACTGCCCGGGTTGCCGCGGAGATGGGCGCTGAAGTTTACTTCGACGATGAGCACCTGATAAACCAGCCGCCGGCCTATGGCAAGGGAGAGGCTCTCTGGAAGAGCCTGGTGCCGCTGCGGGGCGACATCATCGTCTGGGTGGATTCCGACATCAAGAACTTCTCGCCCCTGTTCATTTACGGGCTGGTTGGGCCGCTGCTCAAGAATGACTCCATCGGTTATGTCAAGGGATACTACCGGCGGCCGCTGTTTTTGGGAGAAATGAAAAGGGAAACCGGCGGCGGCCGGGTCACCGAGATCTGTGCCCGCCCGCTGATCAACATGTGGTACCCGGACCTGGCCGGACTCATCCAGCCGCTCTCCGGTGAATATGCCGGCCGCCGCAGCGTCCTGGAAAGCGTCCCCTTTTTCACGGGATACGGAGTCGAGATCGGGCTTAATATCGACATATACCGGCGTTTCGGCCTGCCGTCCATGGCCCAGACCGACCTGCGCCGCCGCGTGCATCACAATCAAAGCACGGCTGCCCTGGGCCGCATGGCGTTCGGCATCATGCAGGCGGTATTCAAGCGGCTGAACGAGGAGGACCGGCTGCTCATGAAGGAGCATCCCAGCACTTCATACCACAGCATCCATTACCGTGAGGAGCGCTACGGCCTCGAGGCAAGGGAGATCGAGGTGATCGAGAGGCCGCCGCTGGTCTCCCTGGAGGAATACCGCAGGCTGCATCCGCCGGCCGGAAAGGTGCCTACCTGATGCCCGGCCCGGCCGGACCGCGGGCCGTCTACACGGACATGGACGGCACCCTCCTGGGTCTTGGCGGCTCCATCTTCCGCACCGCTGCCGGAGATTTCACCCTGGCAGGAGCCCGGGCCCTGGAACTGATTGACGCAAACGGCGCCAGGCTGGTCCTTGTTTCCGGCAGAAGCGCTCGCCTCTTGCGTGAGGATGCCAGGATCCTGGGGGCCGAAGGTTTCATCGCTGAATTGGGTTGCCTGCTGGTCAGGGACGGCGAAGAGGTCGAGAATTGCGCTCCGTTCGGCCGCCGGCAAGGCCTCACTGTGTTCGAGGAGATTTCCGAAACCGGCGCGCCGGAGCTGCTTTTTCAGCATTTCGGATCCGGCCTTGCCTATCACGACCCCTGGCACAGGGATCACCGTTACACGCACCTGATGCGCGGTTGCATCGACATCGCCGAAGCCACCCGGCTGCTGAGGGAAAAAGGCCTTTCCGCGCTGAAAGTTGCCGATAACGGCGTCATCGAAGACCTGGGGTATGACATGAAGGTGCCTGAGCTCCACGCCTATCATCTGATGCCCAGCTCAACCAGCAAGGGATCCGCTATCGAGCTGGATCTCCGGATGGCCGGACTCAAGCGGGAAGACGTGATTGCCTGCGGCGATTCCGATCAGGATCTGGATATGGCCCGGGCCGTAAGGACGCTGTACCTCCTGTCCGGAGGCGCCCAGGACCGCACCCGGGCGGAGGAAGGCCCTGCGCGGGCCGGTCCCGTTTCCCCGGGACCGGACAACGTCGTCACCGTTGCCAAACCAATGGTCGAGGGGTTTCTGGAAGCGATGAAAAAGGAGTTCCCGGGGGGCTGACCGGGCTCAGCGCGGCAGGGGAAAACTAGTCGTTCATGAAATCCTCGGGAGTGACGTTGTTGAGGAAGTCGCGAAACTTCTCCACCACCTCTTCCTCGTTCTCGACCTCGTGATCGAACTCGATGGCATTGTCCTCAATCAGCTTCTCCGAAGCGAAGATGGGGGCGTTGGTCCTTACTGCAACCGCCAGCGCGTCGCTGGGACGGGAGTCCACTTCGATCTCCCCGGAGGCAAGCTTGAGCGTCAGCAGCGCGTAGAAGGTATTTTCTTTCAGCTCGGTAACGGTGACCTTGAGAACTTCAGCGTCAAGGCGGGCGATGATCGAGGTCAAAAGGTCGTGCGTCATGGGGCGGGGAAGATCAGTTCCCTGCAGCTTCATCAGGATGGCGGCAGCCTCCTGGTGCCCTATCCAGATGGGCAGAAACTTGTTGGCTTCAGCAGTCTTCAACAGGATGATAGGCTGCTTGCCGATCACGTCGAAGCTGATTCCGTAAAGGACCATCTCTTTCATTCATCTCACTCCTGTATGGCCATTATAGAAGGTCTTCCGGGAGCATTCCAGCATATGCAGCAGTTTTCCCCGGTCAGCGCCAGAATAGTCATGGAGTGCGGCCTGTGGCCCCGGCCGGGGCTGCTTGAAGCCGCCAGGCGTACCCGCTAAACTATCAAAGTTCCCCGGAGCCGGAGGCGGCTGGTTTTACCCGGCATCCAGCATCCAGACAACCAGCATCCGTTTTTTTGGGCGTATAGCTCAGTCGGTTAGAGCGCATCTCTGATAAGGATGAGGTCCCTGGTTCGAATCCAGGTACGCCCACCAAGAAGTTGGCCGATATCGGGTTTTAGAATCGCGCGTTTTATGGCTGGGGCTCAATGAAGACAGGAACCGGGCTGGCGGTAAGCGGGCCGGCTTCCGCCAGCGTTTCGTTTCCCATCAGATCGGTCACCCTCACCAGGCCGCCCTCGTCCACGGGCAGGACCTGCGCGGGACGCAGGCCCTCGCCGGTGTCCCAAACCACATAGACCGGCCGCCGGCCGGAACCGAAGGCAAACTCGTAATTTCCGGGAGCCAGTTCGCGCACTTCGCTGAAGCCCTCCACCTTCGACACCAGCGTCCTGTACGCGTGCCAGGACAGCTTTCTGGTACCGGCTTCGATTCCGAGCGCGGCCTCCTGCCCCAGGCCATTGTAGACCAGGCCGGCAAGATCGTAATAGCCGTCCTCGGGCTCGCTCAGGTAACGATAGTTTTCATAAGGACGGGCCCAAGAGACCCTGGACAGGCCGGCGCCAAGACTGGCCACGAACCTGCGCACAAGCTCCGCGGCCTGGTCCTCCTCGGTTTGCGCCGGTGAGCCCGGAGGGTCGGCAGGCACTCCAGTGTAAGTGCCCGTTTCGGTCAGCCAGTACTCCACCTCGCTGTCGTCGAAACCGCTTTCACGCAGAATGCGGCGGAAGTCGTGGAAGTTCGAAATCAGCTCATCCTCCTGTCTCGCGACACCGTACATGTGCAGGTCGAATACGTCAAAAGGCGTCCGTCCTTCCGACTCCTCGGCCATGCCCGCGAGTATGTCCCGGTAGATGTTCTTGGCTTCGGCTTCGCTCGGATGGCGCAGGGCCACTCCGGCCAGGATAATTTTGCAATCGGCGCACATCTCCCGGATAACCCGCTCCCCCGCAAAGAAGATGCGCGGAAATTCGCCGGGGTCCACCAGCGAAACGTTGGGCTCGTTGCCGACTTTCCAGATCTTTATCCATGGGTATCGCGCCATCAGCGCCCGCAATGCCGATTCAAAATCCGACAGGTCCTCGGGAAACTCCCACTGGTGGAGAGTGCGGATACCTCCTATCACTTCAAAACCCGAGGTCCGCAATCGCTCCATGTATTCGGGCGTTTCGTGAAAACCGGCCTGCGTGTAGTAAAAATCCACCCGCGCCCAACCGGCTCCGGCTTCGCGCATGAGCCCGATGCCGTAATCCTGGAAGGCCTCGTACGAGCCGACTCCCAGGGCCTCCATCATCGCGTCCCGGGAACTCATGGGCACCTCGTCCAGGTTGCCGGGGCTGTATATCCCGAAGGGATTCCGGTAGTCGATTGTAAAAGTATCATCCGCGGGAGGGCTAGGCCGGATGCACGATGCCGTCGCCACGGACCCTGCCAGAACAAGAACGGCAAAAAAGGCCGAAACCGTTTCGCGAACCGGTTTCACGATGAACTGCGGGGCAAGATGATCATGTGGCGGCTCCCCTCCCGCTTTTTAACAGTTTGAGGGAGTGTAGATAAATCGGGCTCACCCGGCTGCGTATGATGTCGGCTTCTCTCAAGCTAAGCAGCAGCTCTTGTGGTCCATTGAAAGGACGCAGCGAGATCATGGCGGTCCCCACTCCGGCAGCTACATGGCAATCGCTGCCTGCCGCCCCGGGAATGCCATACTTGCGGGCAAGCCTCCTTGCCTTTTCATTGAACGAAGCGAAAGCGATGCGGGGATTATAAACCTCGATGATGTCGATGTCGGCGGCATTGCGGGCCAGGGTTTCGTATGAGGGCGTCTTGTGCAGAGGGTCAAAGGGATGGGGGACATAAACCAGCCCGCCCTGGCGCTTTATGTGGCGGATGGTCTCTTCCGGAGAAAGACCTCTGGGGATCTCTTCGCTGAGGTACAGTCCGATAATCTCGCCTTCGCTGGTCTTGATCTCTTCGCCCACGATCACCATAAGGCCCGGCGGCGCCATGCTGGCCGTCGCCACTGCTCCCTCGATGGTATTGTGGTCGGTGACGGCGATGGCCGCGAGTCCGGATTCCTCACAGGCTGCCAGCAGTTCCTCGGGAGCAGTGCGGCAGTCGCTGGAGAAACTGGTATGCATGTGCAGATCGGCCAGAATGGTCTTGTTTCCGTGGTTCGACTCGATGGCGGCATGCGGAGGCGCTGGCCGCCGCCGCCTCCGGTGCGCGCCGGAATAGACCTTGCTCATCCTGGATCCGGTTTTAATCCACGAATGCCGGGCGGCCTTGCGGGCCGCCGCCGCGCCCATGGACCGCCGCGAGCCCTCATCGGATAAAAGATCCATGAGGCCGGCTGCCAGGTTATACGCGTAGGGGTGATCCAGCAGCAGGCCCTCGGAGCCCTCGCTGACCAGCTCCTTGAGCCCGCCCTGGCCGGGAACGAAAGCAGGCGTGGCGCACGCCATGGCTTCGAGAACCGCCGAAGCCTGGCCTGAAGTAGCGTAAGGCGCCAGCAACAGCTCGGCCCGGCGGTAAATGTCAACCAAACCTGGTGAACCTGCTGGCGCGATGAGACTTATCCGGGAGCGCAGCCGTCGGGGGATGATCAGGCTCTGGCGCCAAGTCAGCTCCTCGCCGCCTGCCACCGCAAGATCGAATGGGGGTACGTCCTCCGGCAGCAGCCGCACGGTCCGCGTGAGAAGCGCCAGGCCCTTTCTGGGGTTGCTCCAGGCCGCGAACACAACCAGGGGACGCTGGGCCGGATTGCCCGGCCCGGGTGTGAACAGTCCGGTGTCGACACCGCTGCCGATAACCTCGTAGTCACCGGGGAAATGACTGGAAACGATCCGCCTGGTGTTTTGAGAAGTGCAGACGCGTCCGTCCAGCCTCCCGAAGAATCGCTCCACCACCGGGCGCATCAGTTGATAACTCAGAAACCGCTCGCCGCCGGTGTGGAAGGATGCCACCACGGGACTTTGGGCCAGCCGCAGCGAAGTGAATGAAAGGCTGGGCGGATAAGGTTCGTGAACGTGCAGGATGTCGAAATTCTCGCGGGTGAGCAAATCGTCAAGCTGCTCGGTCACTTCCAGGGGCAGGGTCAGATTGGCCAGATGCTCGCTGTAGGGAACCCGGAAGGTTCCGCTTATCCCCAGAAGCCTCTGGCCGTTCCAGGGCTGGCCGTCGGTGCTTCGACGCGCTCCCTGGAGACCATTTGACGGCATGCCGGTCCGTTTGGCCGCCCGGGCCCTTTTGCGGGCGGCCCGTGCCCCGTTTCGCTCCTCAGCGGGAACGATGATGGAAACATCGTGACCGCCAGCCGAGAGGGCGGCGCCCAGGCCCGCGATGTGCCGGTTGACTCCCCATACCGATGTCCAGGAATATGGCGAGACCAGCCCCACCTTGAGCTTTGCTGCCGGCTTGGTCATGCCTTAGAGGTTAACTGAAACGCCGTAAAAAGGAAAAGAAGCGCTACCGCCGTGATTATTTCTTCTTTTGGGTCTTTTTCCGGGGAACGGCCTTTTTTGCCGGAGCGGCCTTCTTTTTAGCCGGAGCTTTTTTGGCGGGTTTCCCGGCTGCCGCCGTTATGTGCAGCCCTGTGAGCGCTGCCGACGAGACGCCTTCGATGAACTCTTCGGTCATCCGGCGGCAGATTTCATCTGGATGCTGAACCGGCGGCGATTTCATGAAATAGGAAGAAGGCCCTTCGAGCGTGCCGGCGATTCCCCGGTCCAGGGCCAGCTTGGCGCAGCGAACCGCGTCGATGACAATACCCGCCGAGTTGGGGGAATCGACCACCTCGAGCTTCAGCTCGATATTCAGGGGGACGTCGCCGAACGAGCGTCCCTCGAGACGGATATAGGCCCATTTTCGATCCTCGAGCCAGGATACGTGATCACTTGGACCGATGTGGACGTTGTCGGCCCCTATATCGTAATCGAGCAGAGAGGTGACGGCGTTGGTCTTGGATATCTTCTTGCTTTCCAGCCTTTCCCTCTCGAGCATGTTCATGAAGTCGGAGTTGCCGCCCACGTTGAGCTGGCTGGTTCGTTCCAGCCGGACGCCGCGGTCGAGCATCAACCGGGCGAGGATGCGGTGCACGATGGTAGCGCCCACCTGAGACTTGATGTCGTCGCCAATGACCGGCAGCCCCTTCTCGGCAAAACGGCCCTGCCAGTAGGGCTCGCGGCCGATGAATACAGGGATGCAGTTAACCATGGCGCAGCCGGCCGCAAGAATCTGTTCCGTGTACCACTTGGTGGCCTCTTCGCTGCCCACCGGCAGATAGCTGACCACCACATCAGTCCGCGTTTCCTTGAGAATGCCGACGATGTCATCCGTGGGCCCGGGGGCCTTCTTGATTATCTTGGCCATGTACTTGCCGATGCCGTCGTGGGTCATGCCGCGGGCGACCCTGACGCCGGTCTTTGGCACTTCGGCGAACCTGACGGTGTTGTTGGGCTTGGTGAAGATCGCCTCTGAAAGATCCTTGCCAACCTTGTTGCGGTCGATGTCGACGGCGGCCACAAACCTGATATCGCTGATATGGTAGCCGCCCAGATTTACATGCATGAGTCCCGGCACCGGTTCGGACGCCCGGGCCTTCCTGTAATATTCGACTCCCTGAACAAACGACGAGGCGCAGTTTCCCACACCGATTATGGCAACCCTTACTTCGCTCAAGATCTATGACCTCCCAAGCTGCATTTATGAAAGTTTGAACATCGTCTCAAGGCCAGCCATTTTGAGGCTTCTCTACGGGTCACTCCGGGAAGCGAGTCGCCTGCAGAGCCTGTTCCTGAGCAAACAGGCGCCGACCCTCGTCTTCGGGCAGAATGACATCACTTGCCAGGATGATTTCCGGCTAGCCCGCTTTCTTTAAACTGTTTCCGCACATGCAGGATGCGCTGCGATACCGTGACCGCGGTCAACACCGCAAGAATATACATCACTACCGGCAACACACCAAACCTCTGCAACAGCAGGCCCAGCCCAATGAGCACCAGCCGTTCCGGCCGGGTCATGAGGCCGACCTTGCATTCCAGACCCAGTGCCTCCGCCCTGGCCCTGGTATAACTCACCAGAAAGGAACCGATCATGACCGCGAAGCTGGCGCCAACCATCCACAGGCTGCCCTCGCGGGCATAGGCCAGCGCGATGGCGGTAAGCACCACGCCCTCGCCGACACGGTCGAAGGTTGAATCGAGGAAAGCCCCCATGGGCGTCATTCTTTCCGACAGCCTCGCCACTGCGCCGTCGAGCATGTCACAGAGCGCGCCTGCCGTAAATACGAGGGCCGCGGTCATATAATAGCCGTACCAGACCAGAACCGCAGCCGCGATCGAAAACAGCAGTCCGAGTGCCGTAAGCATGTTGGGCGAGATGCTGGTGCGCCCGATGGCGGCGCTAAGAGGCGAAAACAGCCGCCGGACCTCAGTACTGTAAAAGTATCTCAGCTTTTCGATATAAAGCATGTCAAATTATCTTGCCTGGTGGCGGCCACCGGCGGCCGCTGCAGTGGATTCTAGCAGAAAGCCTGTGCGGGGAACACCGGGACAAGGTTCCTCTTTTCCTGTTTCCAGGCTTCCCTTCCGGGGGTAAAACAGGACCGGAATAATTTATAAAGGATTTACGGGAGGAGTGGGCGAACAGGCAATCATGATCGGCTGGGAAGAAACAGTCCTGAGGATCGTCCTTGGCGCGGTGCTGGGCGGCCTGGTGGGGCTGGAGCGCGAGATGCGCGGGCAGGCCGCCGGTTTCCGAACTCATACCCTGGTCTCGATGGGATCGACTCTGTTTACCCTGGTATCGCTTTACGGCATCCGGGGGATAACCGGGGACGGCGGAGAGGTTCTGCATGCCGAGCCGGGGCGTATCGCCGCCCAGATAGTGGTGGGCATCGGTTTTCTGGGTGCCGGCGCCATCATCCGGCACGGCACCAGCGTGAAGGGACTCACTACCGCCGCCAGCCTCTGGGTGGTGGCGGCCATGGGCCTTTCGGTGGGCGCCGGCTTCTACGTGGGAGCCATAACGGTGGCGCTGATGCTGCTGGTCGTGCTCAGAGCCCTTCGCTCCACAGAAAACTTGCTGGTCAAGTGGGTATATCCCGATGAAGCCACTCTCACGGTGCGTCTGGATTCGACTGTAATCGACAGCGAAGCCTTTATCGTGGAGTTGGAGAAAGAAAGCATACGCGTGAGGGATATCAGCGCCCTGCGCTCCGGCAAAAACGCGTTGACCCAAGAATCGTATACCATCATCACGCTGGCAATCAGGCTTACCCGCCGGGCCGCGGCTACCCAGCAGGTGGTGGAGAACATCCGGGACATACAGGGAGTGCTGGAAGTGAAGTGGGAGCGCTGACGGAAATCCTCCGTCCTTTGCCCGAGACTTCTCAAACGACGGCCGGCTCCGGACCTGAAAGCTAAGGAGCGGGCCCCTTGCTGACAACCACATTTACGGGGAAGCCCGGGTTAACCATCTGTCCTGATTCAGGGCTCTGGCTGATGATGCGGCCGCTGGCGACCGTAGGCGAGAACTCCTCGGTAACATTTCCCAAAGCCAGTCCAGCCTGTCGCAGCCTTGCGTCGGCGGCGCCGATTGTTTCGCCTGTAACCGAAGGTACGGAAACCGTGTCCGGCGCCGGCGATGGCTGGGATCCGGCGCTGATTATGACACTCACCGCCGAGCCCTGGGCGATTCTCTCACCTGCCGCCGGGCTCTGGCTCAATATCTCGCCGCTGGGTACAGAATCCGAGTTTTGCTCCGAGACGTTGCCCAGAACCAGTCCCGCCTGTTCCAGCCTGACGCGGGCCTCATCCAGCCTCAACCCCACCACGCCCGGAACCACTGTTTCCTGGGGTGGCTGCGGGCCCTTGCTCACGACATACTTGACCGATGAGCCCTTTTGCACGTTGGCGCCGGCCGGTGGATCCTGGCTAATCACGTTCCCCGCGGGAGCGTCAGAGAATACATCCGGCTGCCGGTCAGGCGTCAGGCCAACCTCCCGCAGCTTGGACTCCGCAAAGCCGGCCGACTGGCCAACCAGCTCGGGCACCGCTACCGTGCCACTGCCTTTGCTCAGCACAAGGCGCACGGAGCTGCCTCTGCTGATGCGGGCGCCCGCATCGGGATTCTGGCTGATGATGTTCCCAGCTGGAACCGTCTCACTGAATTCTTCCGCTTCGACCTCAGGCAAAAGCTCCTGAGCCCTGATGGCGCTCTCAGCCTGAGCCAGGGAAAGGCCCACGACGTTCGGGACTTCTATCTCCCCCCCGCCGGCCCGCTCGCCAAAAGCCAGGACCATGATTCCCATGGCTGCCAGCAGGACCGCGGCCAGACCCAAAACGAGCCAGAGCCATTTTTTCCTGCGTGGGGATCCGCGGCCGTCCGGCGGAGAAGATATAACCGTCGTCTCGGTTCCCGGGCCAACAGCGGCCGGGGGAATCACGCTGGTCTTTTCGGCATCGGAAACAGGCGCCGGGATTGTGACGGGCAGATCGCGGCGGCAGCGTTCCAGATCGGCCATGAACTCTTCGGCGTTTCTGTAGCGGTCCCGGGGATCCTTGGCCAGCGCCCGCATCACCACAGCGTTAAGATTATCGGGAACCTCAGGCGCCAGCGCCTGCGGCGGCGCCGGCTCGTCACTCAAATGCATGAGTGCAATCGCCACGGGGTTCTCGCCATCGAACGGGACTTTGCCGGTGAGCATCTCGTATAGCACCACTCCTACGGAATAGAGGTCGGAACCCTGCTCGACGGCTTTGCCCTTGGCCTGCTCAGGCGACAGGTACTGGGCTGTGCCAATGATGGAACCGGTTTCGGTCATCCTCGATGATGAACCGGCGCGGGCAATGCCGAAGTCGGTGACCTTCACTCTGCCCCGGCTGTTGATGACGATGTTGTGCGGCTTGATGTCGCGGTGGATGACCTGGTGCTCATGGGCAAACTGCAGCGCCTGAAGTATCTGGACGGCAATGTCGATAGCTTCCGGGGGCGCGAGCCGGCCCTTCGAGGCGATGACCTCCTTGAGGCTCTGGCCTTCGAGATACTCCATGGCGATGTAATAGCTCTCCCCGGCCTCCCCCCGGTCAAAAATGCTGACTATGTGGGGATGGTTCAGGCCGGCGGCCGACTGCGCCTCCTGCCTGAAGCGGGCCACGAACTCCTCATCATTCGCGTAGCGCTTGTAGAGGATCTTGATGGCCACGTCGCGGCCCAGATGTGAATCGCGCGCCAGGAAGACGTCGGCCATGCCCCCGCTTCCCAGCCGGCGGATGATTTCATAGCGATTATCTAATATCTCTGTCATGTCTTTTTTGTAGCTGCCTGTGTTCAGGTTTTTCCGGTTTCCGGGTTAAAAAACCTGAAACCCGAAGTTCCGGCACTGGAAACATCCCTGTCAATTATCTCACATCAATTATCCGGCCCGTATCCGAGCGCGGCCAGCAGGGTATCCCGGGCCACCGGCCCGGAAATGCCGCCTCCTGAATCGGAATCCTCCACCACCACGGCGATGGCGAACCTGGGGCTGTCAGCCGGCGCAAAGCCCACGAACCAGGCATTGGGACCGCTGCCTTCGATCTCGGCCGTGCCGGTCTTGCCCGCTATCTGAACCAGGGAAGTTCTGGCCCGGGAGCCGGTCCCCTCGTTGACCACCTTTATCATCATCTCTTTTAGCTGTCCGGCCGTTGCCGGACTGATCGGATCCTTCCACTGCTCCGGACGGGTCTGGCGGATGATGACGCCGTTGTGATTGGCTATCGAATCGACCAGGTACGGCTTCATCATCTTCCCTTCATTGGCTATCGCCTGGGCAATCATGGCCATCTGCAGAGGGGTGACCAGCATGTTCTCCTGACCAATCGCCAGCCAGGCGTTTTGCACCGGGTCCAGGGGATCGCCCGGCGAAGCCAGATCGCCATCAAGGTAACGGCCGCTGGCCTGGATTTCGCCGGAAGGAAGCTCAAGCTGCGGTTTTTCGTAAAGACCGAATCTCTGCTGATAATCAAGCAGACTGCCCTGGCCCAGCCGGTCGCCGACCTGGGCGAAGGTAGTGTTGATCGACTGGGAGAAAGCCTCGCTAAGATCGTGCCGGCCGAAGGGCGTGTCGCGCCAGTTATTGATTGTATTGCCATGAATCACGATATTGCCGTTCTCATCGTTGAAGCTGCTGTCCGGCTGGAAACCGTTCTCCAGCGCCGCGGCCGTGGTTATGAGTTTCAGCGACGAACCCGGCGTGTACAACCCCTGCGTGGCGCGATTCAAAAGCGGCGCCCCCGGATCCGCGTTTAGCTGCTCCCAGTTGGCGACCAGCTGGTTGGGGTCATATGACGGCGCTGAGACCATGGCCTTCACGGCGCCTGTATTGACGTCAAGGACCACGACGGCGCCCCGCTTGCCAATCGATTGCAACTGGGAGATCGCGGCCTTCTGAATAACCGGATCGAGAGCCAGCCTGACATCGGCGCCCCGCTTCTCTTTGCCCATCAAAGTGTCGAACAGATAGACCAGCTCCACCTCGTCTGCTGTGCCTGTCAGATAGCTGTTCAGGGAACGTTCGATTCCCGTCTGCCCGTATGTGGGATCGCTGTACCCGGTCAGGTGAGGGGCCAGATCGCCTAATGGATATTCACGGTGATACAGCTCCTCCTCCAGGCGGTTGCCGGCGAGCAGAGACCTGTCCGCGGCCAGGATCAACCCGCGCTCGATACGCATCTGCTTGTAAATCTTGCGCGTGTTCTGGGGGTTTTCCGCCAGACTGTCCGCCGCGATCACCTGCAGATAGCCAAGCATGGCCATGAGGCTGGCGAAAAGAATTACCGAAACAATAAAAAGCCGGCGGATCGAGCTGTTCATTTCCATGCCCGGCGTCACCGCGCCCGCTCCCCGTTCGTACGATTGCTGATGAGCAGCAGCAGCGCCAGCGCCACAAAGTTGGCCACGATGGAACTGCCTCCGTAGCTGACAAAAGGCAGAGTGATGCCCGTCAGCGGGATGAGTTTCATGACTCCGCCCAGGATCACGAAAGTCTGCAGGGCAAAACCGGAGGCAAGCCCTGCTGCCAGCAGCTTGGAAAATCCGTCATCAGAATCAATGGCGATCTTGAAGGCCCGGTAGCAGAAGAGCATGAACAGCACAATCAGTCCGGTGGCCCCCACCAGCCCCAGCTCTTCGGCTATCGCCGAGAAAATGAAGTCGGTGTGCAGCTCTGGAATTATCGGTTCGCCGCTGGCAAAAAGAAGATATCCCTTGCCCAGCCCCGTGCCGAAGAGGCCGCCGTCCCCGATAGCGAACAGGGACTGAACGATCTGGTAGCCGGCGCCCAGGGAATCGGACCAGGGGTCTATCCATGTTTCAATCCGGATCTGGACGGTGGCCTTGAGGTTATAGGCCAGCAGCGCTCCGCTCGCGAAGAGGGCGCCGCCGATGAACGGATAGATAATCCGCCCGGTTGCCGCGTAGATCATGGCCAGGAATATGCCAAAAAGGAGGAGAGAGGCCCCGAGGTCGTTCATGAGCAGCAGCAAAGCCAAGGACACGCCCCACATGGTGACCAGCGGCCCCAGATGTTTAAGCGGCGGAACAGGTATTTTGAGCATGTGCCGGGTCGAGGTGGAAAGCAGCTCACGGTTCATGTTTAGATAACCGGCCAGAAAAATGGTAATCAGGACTTTCGAGAATTCCCCCGGCTGGATGGAAAAACCGCCCGCCTTGAGCCACAACCGGGCGCCATTGACCTCATCGCCGAAGATGATAGTGACCACCAGCAGGGCGATCCCGATGAGGCCCAGCAAGTAGATGTAATCGTCGAGCCGGCGATAATTGCGAAGGAAGATCATGGTTATCAGGAACAGGCCCAGTCCCGTCATCAGCCAGGTTGTCTGCGCGGCGGCCAGCTCCGGATCGATCCTGTATATCATCATGATGCCTATGGCCGAGAGAAGCGCTGTCAAAGGCAGAAGGTAGGGATCGGCATGAGGGGCCGCCAGCCTCAGCAGCAGATGCACCGCCAGGAACAGGCCCACGAAAAGCAGGCTGTAATATAAGGAGCTGGCGTCGACATGCGCCGACCGGGCGGCGTAGACGCTGGCAAATCCGATCATCATCATAAGGACGACCGGTATGAAACTGACAAGTTCGCGATTTCGTTGCATATGAAGCTCAGGATGTGCGAGCCGGCGCCGGGCTTGTACCGGCGGCCGCGTCATTATCCTTTTCCTCTCTTTTATGCCTTTCCTCTTCCCGGCGCTCCCTGTCGGCAATAATGAGATTGTCCAGCATGGACTCCGCGTTGCTCCTCGACTGCAGGCTATACGCGAGCACGCGGTCCTGCTCGTACGGTTCGAGATTGCTCAGAACTACGGAACTCCCGCGATATATGCTGGACATCTGCACCGGCCCCAGATCATAAGGCACTCCCCTGTAGACGACTACCTGATTGCCGGCCACTCCTACATAAAATAGCTGCCGCGAGCCCAGCCAGGCGGCGCCCAGGATGACCACCGCCAGCAAAGCCCCGATGACGGCGCGCAGCAAAAAGGAGCGCACGCCCCGTTTATCCCGAGACCCGGCCTCGATCGCGGACCCGCCGGGCGATGTTTCCCCGGTCCGGCCGCCAGGCGCAAGAACCGCCATGCCCGCTCCGGCGCCCTGACCCGGCACGGAGCCGTCCGGACAAAACAGCACAACTGTTACATTGTCATTGCCACCCCGTGAATTGGCCGCTTCAACCAGCTCTTCGGCAGCCTCTGCCAGGTTGCCTGCGCTGCTGACCACGGCAGCGATATCCGCCTCCGGCACCAGAGAATGGAGGCCGTCGCTGGCCAGCAGGATAATATCGCCCGGCTGCCACTTAACTACATTCGTGTCAACATCCACAGAAGGCTCCACGCCCATGGCCCGGGTGATTACGCTGCGTTGCGGATGATCGGCTGCTTCCTTCTCGGTAAGCTGGCCCTCGCGGAGCATCTCCGCCACCAGGGAGTGATCCTCGGTCAGCCTGATGAGCTCACCGCCTCGCATGAGCCAGGCCCGGCTATCGCCGACGTGGGCGACGATCACCGAGTCTCCGCTGACCACGGCAGCGGTGATGGTGGTTCCCATGCCGGCGCGTCCGGCGTCGCCCATGGCATATTCATAGATGCTCGAGTTCGTCCTTTGGATGAGCTTGGCCAGCTCCTCGTTCGGCCGGCTCGATTGGGGCAGGAAATACTCAAAGGCCTGGGCCGCCATGGCGGAGGCCACCTCGCCTGCCTGGGCTCCGCCCATGCCGTCGGCGACAACGAAGACCGGGGGCCGCGCGAAGCAGGAATCCTCGTTGGTGTGCCGTACCAGTCCCGTGTGCGTGGATGTCGAAAACGTCATTGTCATGTTCAAACCGGAAAACGTGTAAAGAAGGCAGCCGTCATTCCTCGTATCGGAAGATGGTATCCCCGATGACGATCTCCTGTCCCGGCTTTATCTGGCGTTCGCCCTCGACCCGGCGGCCGTCGATGTACGTGCCGTTGGTGCTTCCCAGGTCTTCAAGAAAGAAAAACTGCTTGCGGGCGAAGACTCGGGCATGGGTCGAGGAAACATATTCGTCGGGCAACGAGATCTGGCTCGCGGGCGAGCGCCCGATTGTGACCCCGCCCCTGATCTCATAGACCTGCCCGTCTTCAACAACCTTGCTGTGCTGGACCACGAGGCGCGGCTTGAGCTTGCTGTAGAGATAATCGAACTCGCGGGTGCTGGAGTCTTCCGGGGGCATGGTCCTCGCGGGCGGAGCCGGGTTGCCGGCTGTTGCCACCGAGCCGGGAGCCGGCGGGGCCGCTACGGCAGCGCCCGCGTGTTCAGGCGCCATGTCCGATGCCGGTCTGGCGGGCATGCTGATCGGTTCAGCGCCGCGGGAAAGGTCCTTGGCCAGCCCGCGCACGATGCGGTAAATGAACAGGTACAAGAGAACCAGAAACAGGATCTTGGCTGCCAGAAGGACGGGCTCTAGCATGGCTTGCGCTCAAACCTCACTTTCGTCGTACCCATGGTAATGATGTCCCCATGGTTGAGCGGCTGATTCACGACGCGCCTGCCGTTGACCTCTATGCCATTGGTGCTTTCGAGGTCGACGATCATGTATTCGGTTCCCCGCTGCCTGAGCTCCGCGTGATGGCGCGAGACGTTCGGATCGTTTATTACCACATCACTCTGCCTGCTGCGGCCGATCTGAACCACGCGCTTGTTTACCTCAAAGACCCGGTTGCCTTCGACGAGCGCGACGCATTCCCGCGCCAGCTCCAGCTCACGGGCCTCGTCCGCGGTCACCGCCATGGTGCCCCCGGGTCGCGGAGGACGGTAGACAACCGTCTGGCTCATTTCCTGGCTGAGCCCGGCAGCGGGCTCTGGAGGCGCCGCCTGCCTGGGTGGACTGTCCGCCGCCGCAGAAACCATTCGCGTGGCTATGCCAAATTCTCCCACCTCCAGGTCCGCGTCGGTCTCGAAGATTACGATGGGCCTGCTCAGGAGGTCGTACCCTTCCTTGCGCGCATGCTCGATCAGATAGTCCGCCAGGTCTGATTTCAGCTGTTCCTCGTATGCCTCAAACTGTTCCGCGTCTTCTGGCGCGAGAAAGAGCGTGTATTCGTTAGGGGCATAGACGCGGGAGACGCTGATCACTTTGTGATCTTCCATTTCCTTGACCAGCTTGCGGGCCAGCTCCACGGGCTGGACCGGGGATTTGAAAGCGCGACTGAAACCGCCTTCGAAGAGGCCCTGGATTTTTTCCTCAAGTTTCTTAAGTACGCTCACGAGGGGGGATGGATTGAAGCTTCTTTCTCGGGATTATCAGGAGTAATCCAATCTGAAGTATAGCGCATATAACCAGTGTTTTCAGGAAAGAAACCGAATCGAGAACATATCCCTCGAATACCTGGGGAATGGCGAAATATCCAGCAGCAAGCACAAGATATGCCAGTCCCGCCCCGGCGGTATCCGACCGCAGGCTGCGCCGCCTCACCAGCAGAGCCGCCGGCAGCGCCGCGGCCAGCCAGATTACCGGCTGTACCAGCAGGACCGGATGCTGCCTGAAGGGCATGGCGATCGACATTAGCGCGGCGGCAGGGTTGTATTGCCCGGCCAGCTCCGTCCGCAGGCTGTAAGCGTTGGCGATTCCCAGATAATCCACGAATTCTGATCCGCTCAAGAGCTGGAACAGGGTCAAGGCGGCCGCGCCGGCAAACGCCAGCACCAGGCCGCGCTTGAGCCGGCCCAGGCTGCCGGCCAGGGCCGGGTAAGCAAGCCCGAGCCCCAGGGCTCCCAATCCGGCGGCCAGGACCGGCAGCAGCGCCATCCGCGGCCAGATCAGCCCGACGGACAGCAAATAAACTATCACCGTGGCCGCCAGAATGGCTCCCAGGGCTGCCGAATAATCTGCTACCGGAGCGAGCGCGACACCCGCCAGTCCGATCAGGCCGATCCTGGGCAGAAGGCCCACCATGGCCGCAGTCCCCAGCACCATCGGTATGCGCCAGGAATCCGGATAGAGATCGGAACCGAGTGCCGCGGCAGCGGCAACCATCGCCGCCAGGCCGGCGTTGCCTGCCCGCCAGGCAATAAAACCGTAGCGATCCTCTATACGGACGTGCAAAGGCGGGCGAGGCAGTTCAACCCGCTTGATGACCGTGGTTGCCTGCTCTCCCCCCTGAAGCCGCGGCAGGAGCCGGATGAGCGCCGCCGAAAAGTTTTCGAGCTCCAGCCGCAGACCCGGATCGGGATCCATAGCTTCTTCCAGGACATGTGACAACTCCGCCGGCAGATCGGGCCGCACGCGGGCTAGCGGCGGGGCGCCCGCCTGGATCCGGCTGACGGTTTCGGCAACGTTTTCCGCGCGGAACGGATTGCTGCCCGTCAATCCGACATACAGGGTGAGCGCGGCAGAATAGACATCCGTGGCTCCATTTACCTTGCGGCCATCGGCTTGTTCGGGAGACATGTATGAAAGCGTGCCCACCACATCGCCGCGGCGGGTGATCCGCTGGGTATCCTCAAGCTGGGCGATGCCGAAATCCGTCACTTTTGCCAATGGCGGCGCGGACCCTTCGTCGAGCATGATGTTTTCCGGTTTGATGTCGCGATGGATGACACCCTGGCTGTGCGCGTGCCCGAGCGCCCCGAGCACCTGCAGGATGATCTCGACGCCGTCCCGGTCAGAGAGCGCGGCCATGTCAATCAGAGCGCCCAGCGTTCGTCCCCTGACCAGCTCGGACACTATGTACACTTCGTGTTCGTCTTCCGCCAGCTCGAAGACCGTGACGATGTGAGGATGCCCGAGCTTGGCCGCCGCGCGGGCCTCGCGGGCGGCGCGGTCGGTCAGTTCATCGGTGCGCAGCACGGCCTTCACCGCCACTTCCCGGCCCATCTTGTGGTCGTAGGCCCGGTAGACGGTGGAAAATCCGCCTTGCCCGATCTGCTCCAGAAGCTCATAACGGCCGAGAACGATACGCCCCGGCCTGTCCTGAATTATGGTATGTCCCATGCCTGGTTCGTTTCTTCCGGTTCCCAGTACCTGGTTTCTGGAATATCCGCCTGTTTCCTGTTTTTCCCCGGGGTTCAGA
>JACUUL010000068.1 GCA_014859345.1 Thermoleophilia bacterium | reverse complement strand
GCACAGCCCTGTCTCGGCGCCCACGGGATTGGCCACGAGCACCCAGTTGTCGCCGTAGAGGTCATCGTACCAGGTCCAGTGGTAGTTGCGTGACAGGATCTCGGCGCTGATCGAGAATGTCCACTCCTCCCAGGCCTCGTTGCCGGCATTGTCGCTTAGGGCGACGCGGGCTGTGTGCTCGCCCTCTGCCAGATCTTCGGTCTGGCAGGTGACGCCTGTGTCAGTCGCCTCACAGCCTTCCAGTTCCTCGCCGTCCAGGGTTACGGTCACCGAATCGGCATCGATGCCGGAGCCGGTGTCCGAGTAGGAGGCGCTGATGACCGGGCTGATGTCAGTAATCGCGCCCGCAGGGGCCATGTCGGTGATGACCGGGGCCACCGTGTCCAGCCCCACCAGCACGGTGCTCACCTCTTCGGCGTTGCCGGCGTTGTCGACCGAGAAGAACTCGATCATGTACTCGCCTTCCTCGTCGATGGCGATGGGGCCTTCGTAGACGGTCCAGAGGTCCTCATCCTGCTGGTCCGGGACCTGGATGTCGCACTCCCAGTCCGGGCAGTCGCCCTCGTAGTTTATGCGGTACTTGGTCACCTCGACGCCGCTGGCCTCGTCCGTGGCGCTCAGCGTGACATCGAAGGCCTCGTTGAACCAGCCTTCGGAGGGGTCGGCGGTGGTGACCGGAGGAGTTGCATCCAGCCCCACCAGCACGGTGCTCACCTCTTCGGCGTTGCCGGCGTTGTCGACCGAGAAGAACTCGATCATGTACTCGCCTTCCTCGTCGATGGCGATGGGGCCTTCGTAGACGGTCCAGAGGTCCTCATCCTGCTGGTCCGGGACCTGGATGTCGCACTCCCAGTCCGGGCAGTCGCCCTCGTAGTTTATGCGGTACTTGGTCACCTCGACGCCGCTGGCCTCGTCCGTGGCGCTCAGCGTGACATCGAAGGCCTCGTTGAACCAGCCTTCGGAGGGGTCGGCGGTGGTGACCGGAGGAGTGGTGTCTTCCGGCACCTCCAGGGCGATGACGCCGCTGGTGGGCGTGTTGGTTTCCGCGCACAGGTCGTCCGCAGAGAAAGCCAGGTCCGTGGTGAAGGATTCGACGCCGCCAGGCACTTCGAACTTGAGCGTCACGGTATCGCTGCCGCCGGCGGGGATGTCGCCGATCTCGACCGGCGTCCCGCTGCCGAGTGTGACCCCGTCGCTGTTATCGGCGCCGGTGATCTCAACTGCGTAGGCGTTCAGGCTGCCGCCGCTGGTATTGTCGATGACGAAATCAACCGAGATGATGCGAGCCGCCCAGTCATCGGAACTGGCGTAGTAGGTATTCTCCCGGGTAGCCTCCAGCACCGGCTCGCCGCAGTAGTCGCTCTTGGCGGCCACGTCCGAGCCGCAGGAGATGCCGCCCGTACCTTCGTCGGCGATGTAACCGAGCAGTGCCGGTTCGGTCTTGGTACCGGTGCCGCCGTCGACTCCGCCGATGTCATAGATATACAGCGTTCCCGGGAAGTCCGGATTGGTGCCGGCGGAGCCGCCGCGGGAATGTATGTACAGAATGCCCTCGTCATGGGCCACCGTGGGGCCATGCCAGTCGCCGGAACCCGGCGGGCCGGTCAGTGTGCCGACCTGCGTGTTGCTGGAAAGGTCGACTATCGCCAGCTTGCCGGTGCCTTCTATGTTTCCACCTGTCACGTAGGCATAGTTAGCGGTCCGGGCCACGTCGAGGATGTGCAGGGCGCCGGTGTCGATGATATCCAGCTGATCGCTTATCGCGCCACCCGGCCACGCCATCGTGGTGAGCTTTTTGGCGCCCATCAGCGAAGCGTAGGCGGTGGTGCCGTCGGCGCTCCAGCCGATGCCGCAGGTGGCGCGGTTTTCCTCTCCCACGCCAGTGTTCACGTAGCCGCCCGTGGCGCCGGTCTCCTTGTCGAACTCGTAGATGCCGCCGTTGCCGGCAGCCGAGGACATCGAGGTAGCCCAGATCTTTCCGTCCGGGGCGAACTCGATGCCGCAGAGTCCGACCGTGAACCCGTACTGATCGGCGCTGGCCACGTCGTAGGCGGTCTGTTCCATGGTGCCCAGATCGAGCTTGACGATGCGGCTGTCGTAACCGGCCAGGGCGGCGTTGGCGTTCCAGAGGACGCCGTCCTCCACGAGCACGCCGTGGTTATTGGCCAGCAGGCCGCCGCCGCCAATGGTGTTGACCACCGCCATGGCGTCGATGTCGAGCACCTTGACGTTGTTGCCGCCCGGACCGCCATTGCCCACGAACACCAGGTCGTCGCTGAGCAGCGGGTCCGGCGCCGCCGCTGTGCCTATGGTTACTCCCAGCAACGGCACGAGGGCCAGCGCCACGATGGCGACGGCCGCAAGGCTTACTTTTGCTAAATTACTCATGCCATAAGTCTCCTTGTAAAGTTTTAGCCAGGTCTGGTCATGCGGGTTGCAGCGCTATCGGCATCGCCTCATACATACCCCCTCCCCTTTGCTCGTTGCCACTGTTTTGACGGGATGCCTGAGCAGGCAGTGGAATTACGCGGAATTATCTCACAACAGACTTTTCTTATCAAACATGGAATCTACCTTTTGTAAAGTACCAATGTGACAGAAATTGTCATATATGAAGCAAGGGCGAATGTCTATTCCTGAAAAATCATAATCTGTAGGGCACCCCATCCGCCGCGCTTCTGAAAAACACCGGATCCTTCAGAAATACTTATCAGTCATGTAGCCTTCCACCCGGGGGCTTGATTGTATTCCGGTGATTCTTGGGGAAACCTTGAAATCCTGCAAACAACAGAGTAAGGCGCCCGGTACGATTGGGAGCGCGAAGCGCGACGAAGGATCTGCGAGCGCAGGAGATGAGATCATGCCTCCCGGCTTCCTGCAAGCCGGGCCGTATCTTCCGGTTACCCCCCGGTTTCTACTCCCACTCGATAGTGCTGGGGGGCTTGGAGGAGATGTCCAGGGCCACGCGGTTGACGCCCGTCACCTCGTTGATGATGCGGCTGGAGACGGTCTCCAGGAGGTCGTATGGCAGGCGGGCCCAATCGGCGGTCATGGCGTCCTCGCTGGTGACGGCGCGGATGACGATCGGATAGGCGTAGGTGCGCTCGTCCCCCATGACTCCCACGCTGCGGATGGCCGGCAGCACGCAGAACGACTGCCAGAGGTCGCGGTAGAGGCCGGCGCGGCGCACCTCCTCCTGGAGGACGAAGTCGGCCTCTCTCAGGATTTCCAGGCGCTCCTCGGTGACTTCGCCGATGATGCGGATGGCCAGGCCCGGGCCGGGGAAGGGCTGGCGCCAGACCATGTTGTCGGGCAGCCCCAGCTCCGCGGCGACGTTGCGGACCTCGTCCTTGAAGATGTTCCTGAGCGGCTCCACCAGCTCCAGGTCCATGTCCACCGGCAGGCCTCCCACGTTGTGGTGCGATTTGATCCGGGCGGCGTCGCGGGTGCCGCTTTCGATGACGTCACTATATAGCGTGCCCTGCACCAAAAAGTGGGCCCCCTCCAGCTTGCGGGCCTCCTCCTCGAAGACGCGGATGAATTCCTCGCCGATGATCTTGCGCTTCATTTCAGGGTCGGCCACCCCGGCCAGCCTGGTCAGGAAACGCTCCTGCGCCTCGACGTGGACCAGCGGCACGTGGAAGTGGTTGCGGAAGGCGTCGATCACCTGCTCCGCCTCGTTCTTCCTCAGCAGCCCGTGGTCCACGAAGATGCAGGTGAGGTTTTCACCTATGGCGCGGTATACCAGCAGAGCCGCCGTGGAGGAATCCACGCCGCCGGAGAGGCCGCAGATCACTTTCTGATCGCGCACCTGCTCGCGGATGGCCGCCTCCGTCTCCTCGATTATGGAGACCACCGTCCAGGTTGGCGAGCAGTCACAGGCCTCGAACAGAAAATTCTTGAGGACGTCGGCGCCGTACGGGGTGTGCACCACCTCCGGATGGCACTGGATGCCGTAGAGGCCGCGCTCGGTATTCTCCATGACCGCCACCGGCGAGCTGGCTGTCGCTCCGGTGACCTGGAAACCTGACGGGGGCTCGGTAACGGAGTCGCGGTGGCTCATCCAGCAGCTCTGGGTCGCCGGCAGGTCATCGAGCAGCACCACCTCCCTGAGCACTGAAAGCTCCGTCTTGCCGAACTCGCTCTTGCCTGTGCGGGCGACGGTGCCGCCCAGGGCCTGGGCCATGACCTGCATGCCGTAGCATATGCCGAGCACGGGAACCCCCAGATCGAATATCTCCGGATTGATACCGGGGGCGCCATCCTCGTAGACGCTGGCAGGGCCGCCCGAAAGGATGATCCCCCTGGGGTTTCTTGCCCGGATTTCGTCGATGGGCGCGTCGTGGGGAACAAGCTCGGAGTAGACGCGGCATTCACGGACGCGCCGCGCGATCAGCTGGCTGTACTGGGCTCCAAAATCGAGTACTAGGACTGTTTCCATGGGATGGGCATATTATATATAAACCGCGCCACCCGTGCGCCGCCCCTATTTCGGGGACACAATACTAAATAGCCCTTCCCGCGATCCCTGTTTCGGGGACATCCTGTTTCGGGGACACAATACTAAATACGGTCTCTAAATACGGTCGGCGGCCCGCAAATTTCGCGCCGAGTAGAGCATTTATACAGCCAGGGGGCTCAGAGACCGATGCTCATTATTCGCTGTGGAGTCTGGGAATTCAATTCCGAATCACGGGGTTTCAGAAAGCCTTTTAGATGATCCCGGCCGCGCAAACTGCCGTACATGGCTTTTTCCCATCGTCCTTTGGTTGTAAATTACAGTTTTCCACTGGACAGCGAATTTAAAAAACTATATAAGCAGTGCCATGGCTCGAATAGCACGGGTAGTTGCGCCCGGAGTTCCTCATCATGTCACGCAACGTGGAAACCGGAAGCAGCGAACATTCTTTTGTCATAAGGATTTCCGAATATACAAGAAGATCATGGCCGAGTGGTGCAAGAAGCACAAGGTTGAAATCTGGACTTACTGCCTCATGCCCAACCATGTACATCTCATCGCAGTTCCCAGTCACAAAGAAAGTCTTACGCGCGCGATTGCGGAAACTCACCGCCGATATACCCTGATGATAAATACCCGCCATGGATGGCAGGGATGTCTGTGGCAGGGAAGATATTTTTCTTTTCCCATGGATGAAACACATCTCTCCTCAGCAGTGAGATATGTGGAACTTAATCCTGTCAGGGCTGGTCTTGTGAAAAATCCGGAGGACTATCCGTGGAGCAGTGCCAGGGCGCACATTAAGCATGTGCGGGATGATCTGTTGTCCTCAAATGCCCTGGTGAATAGGATTGATGATTGGCAGGCGTTTCTCGGCGAGGGAATCGAACAAGAGCAACTTGAGCAAACAAGATTGCATCAAAGGACCGGGAGGCCTTGCGGCGCCGAGACCTTCATTGAAAAGATGGAGCAGGAAACCGGACGGATTATAAAGGCGCGCAAGCGCGGGCCCAAGGCAAGACAGCCTTAGCTATTTGGTATTGTGTCCCCGAAATAGCTGTCCCCGAAATAGCTGTCCCCGAAATAGATTCCTAGCTGCCCGGCGCCCTCCCGCGCAGGACTGCCGCTACCGCCCAGACCAGAGCAACAACGCCGACAACACCAAAGATTGCCGATTCCTGCAACCAGGCTTCGCTGAGCAATGCGGTAAAAAGCAGTTGGCCCAGGCCGATGATCAAAATCACCGCCACCGCGGCGCCGATCGCGGCGATTACCTGCCATAACAAGCTCCTGGCGCGTGTGAAATAGACGCCGGTTGCCATCGACGCAACCGCCACCCCTACCGCTCCCACGTAGAAGCCGATATCCTCGGGAATGGAGTTCTCGCGCCCACCCTGAATAGCCATGACAATGATCATGACAATCCACCCCAGGCCACCGGCTATGCCGGCGATTATGGCGACCTTGCGTGACGCCATCATCCACCACCTTTCGATTGTAATCAATAAAACCAGGCATACCCTGTTAACTATGGCGGCAAACAATGATGAATCGCGGTCGCATGATCCGTCCGGGGTGTATTA
>JACUUL010000119.1 GCA_014859345.1 Thermoleophilia bacterium | reverse complement strand
CTGTAATGCAAACCTGTTCGAAGCCGGGGTGTTTGAAACATCGGAAGGCGGTTACGCAGAGACGCAAATATCATTCAGGTATGGTGTTATGAATACGTATCCCACAACAATCCAGACTATGGATGATCTAATGTTATTATGCGGAAGCTGCAACAAGCTCGTTGAAAACATTGGACTTGACGAACTGGAAAGGATTTACAAAGAAGAAATTAAGGCAATACTCATGGCAGGGGTGGATTGAAATGCCACAGTACAAAACACGAATCAGTGATATGCCGCTGGAAGAACGGCCGAGTAGCCGCCTGATATTAAAAGGACCATCATCATTGAGCAATTCCGAACTACTGGCGATAATTCTAAAATCCGGGACAGTGGCAGAGAATGCAATTTCCCTATCGCAAAGAGTCCTGTCTCAGTTCGACTTAAAACAGCTCTCTGCTGTAGACTCGGCACAGCTTATGAAGATACACGGCATTAAATCGGGCAAAGCCGCCCAGATCGTTGCATGTTTTGAGCTGGCAAGGAGGCTGGAATCCTTTGACAGCTCACCAAAGTTCAGGATCAACTCTCCAGAAGATGTCTACAGGAAACTCTATCCTGCAATGAGGGAATCAAAAAAAGAATATTTTGTGGAGCTGTGCCTGGATACCAAGAACCATGTGATAAAAGAAGAGACCATATCCATAGGCACACTCAACGCGAACATTGTCCATCCAAGAGAAGTGTTTCGTGCCGCCATGATAAGCTCAGCAGCTCACATTATTGTAGCTCATAACCATCCATCAGGTGACCCGGCGCCAAGCCGCGAGGATATCGAGATCACAAAGAAGCTGGTGGAAACCGGGAAGATAATGGGGATTGAGATTCTCGACCATGTGATAATTGGCGATTGCAGGCATTTCAGCATGAAAGAAGGAGGACATATATGAAAAAAAGTATCCAGGATAAAGCGATTGAGATTCTCCAGGCTACGAATGACGGTGATAGTCTTGATCCGATTGACCTGAAGCTTGTAGAAATGGCAGTAAACGGACATTTGAATGACCTGGGGATGGAACGTTTCAACCAGTTACACGTGGAAG
>JACUUL010000022.1 GCA_014859345.1 Thermoleophilia bacterium | reverse complement strand
GCTCAGAAAAATTCCGCTCAACGCCTGCAGCACGATCAAAGGCGCCAGTATGACGCCCGCGTATCGGTGCCACTTCCGGAGGTTCGCTTCCTTCATGCGGCTGGCCAGATATGCGGCTGCCGATAAAATTGCAAACAGGGCGATGATCACTGCGATGGCAAAGCTCAGGGCAGCCAGGCCATCAGGAGCTGCCTCGGGCCCCACCGCCGGGTTGTCGTCGGGATCTCCGGGAAAGGTCAGATTGTTTATTTCGTCGATGTTGCTGAAGCCGTCTCCGTCGGAATCAAGGACCTCGACATTTGCCAGCCGCTGGCCGGTCGTTCCCGTCTGCATCGAAATGTCCATGCCGAAGGGATTCAGATCAGAGCCGTCGACATGACAGACAAGACATGAGTCCAGACGCGTTCCCGCAGTGTCATAAGTGGAATTGAATGTAGCCAGGTCTCCCGGGCGCGCCGAACCTTCAGTTGCCCAGCCCAGGGATAAAACCGTTGTCAGGAGCAGCATCAACACGGTCATTCCGTATGCTTTTTTCATCTGTTTTCCGTTTTTTGGCTCACAACATCCAGAGCAGGTTCCTTGCATGAACTCCGGGCCAGGCGGCACGCTTGCCCGCCGCGCTTTAATTTTCTCTCCCATCGTGGTAGATTCACCCGGATAAAAATCCTTAAACGGGATCACGGAGGATTATTGCATGTCTAACGAAGAAATTTTCGACCAGATCAAGGGTATGCTGGTGGAGCAGCTGGGTGTCGATGAAGATGACGTCACCATCGAAGCCTCGTTCGCTGATGACCTTGACGCCGACTCCCTCGATCTGGTCGAGCTGATCATGGAGATGGAGGACAAGTTCGGTATCAAGATTTCCGACGAGGAGGCAGAGAAGATCCGCACGGTAGGGGAAGCCGTAAACTATGTGGCTGCCCACAGCTGAACCAGTAATTGCGGCCCCTTAAAACTACAGAAGGCCTGATATATTTACGTGGCAACGCTAGCTGAACTGGCAGCTGAACTGGCGCCGGATCTGGCCCGGCGCGTGTTTACCCACTCATCATGGGCGTCCGAAAGGACCCTCTCCTACGAAAGACTCGAATTCCTCGGCGACAGCGTTCTGGGACTCTGCATCAGCACTCACATTTTCGAGCGTTATCCGGACTACAACGAGGGAGAACTGGCCAAGATTCGCGCCTACGTCGTCAGCCGCGGGACCTGCGCCAGGGTGGCGATCAAGCTTGGCCTGCCTGCTCAACTGGCGGAAGCAGCCAGGGAGGCAGGGGCGGCCAATGTGGCATCTCTGGCCGGCAACGCCAACGTGCTGGCCGCCGTGCTGGAAGCGCTCATCGGGGCCCTGTATCTCCAGATCGGCCTGGAACCGATCATGGACGCTGTCATTGAGGAATTCGACGAACACATCGCTTACGCCACCAGTGAGCATATTGATTACAAGACAGTGCTTCAGGAGGAGGTTGCCAAGCGCGGCCAGGAAGTGGAATACAGGGTGGTTGGATCCGAGGGGCCGCCCCACGCCCGCACGTTCTCTTCACAGGTGGTGCTCGCTGGCGAGGTGCTGGGCCGGGGCAAGGGCAGGACCAAGAAGGTTTCGCAACAGGAAGCGGCGAAGGAAGCTCTGGAGGTATTAAGGGAACGCGAGGAAGGAGCCTGATGTTTCTCAAGTCCGTCAAGGCAAGAGGTTTCAAATCTTTCGGGCGTCCTGTGGAGTTCGGTTTCGAGCCCGGCATAACCGTGGTGGTGGGTCCCAATGGCAGCGGCAAGAGCAATATCGCCGACGCGGTGCTGTGGGCCATGGGCGAGCAGAGCCCCTCGGCTCTCAGGGGGGCCAGCATGCAGGATGTCATCTTCACCGGCAGCGACAAGCTGAGTCCGGCCGGGATGGCCGAGGTGGAGATTGTCTTCGACAATAACAGCGGGCAGATTCCTATCGAGTTTTCCGAGGTCGCCCTCTCCCGGCGTGTCTATCGGGACGGGGAAAGCTCATATTTCATCAACCGTTCGGCCTGCCGTCTGATCGATATCGCGGAGCTCCTTTCGGATGCCGGCCTGGGCCGCGACAGCCACTCGATTATCAGCCAGGGTAAGGTTGATTCGATTCTGGAGAGCAAACCGATCGAGAGGCGCGCGCACATAGAGGAAGCTGCCGGGCTGGGAAAGTTCAAGAAGCGCAGGCGGCGCGCGGAGCTCAAGCTGGACGCGGTCAGGCGCAACCTGGAAAGGCTGGCAGATGTCGAGGAAGAGGTAAAGGCGCAGCTCAGGCCGCTAAAGAAGCAGGCGACTGCCGCCGAACGCTCCGCAAAGCTGGATCTGCAGATCGCCAGGGCGAAAACGCGGTTGTTAAAAGGCCGGCTTGAGATTCTCAACTCGGAGCTCGAGGGGGCGCAGGATGCTTCCCGTACCGCTGGCGAGCGCCGGGCTCAGCTGGAGGCGGAGCTTGCCCGAACCGCTGGACGGAGACGACAGACCGAAGAGCTTCTGACGGAATCATTGACAGCCCATAAACAGCTGGCCGATCGATATTACAGCCTGAAGTCGAAACGCGACACCCTGGAGAGCCGCCGTGAGGCCATGGCTGCCCGCCGCGAGATGGCTGATCAGGGAGTGAAGCGGGCAGAAGCCAGGCTTCAGAACCTGCGGGGACAGTCCGAGCGGGTATCCGCGGAGATGAGGAGGGCCCGGTCCGAGCGCGATGAAGGCAATGTCAGGCTGGGCGAGCTCGAGTCAGAACTTGATAGCCGGCAGGCGGAACTGGCGCGTGTCGAGGAGGAAATCAACCAGCGCCGTCATGCCAGCGAGGAGAAGAGTCGCCGCGTGGGCGAGTTGTCAGCGTTAAAGGAACGTTACGCGCATCAGATTGAGTATCTTGCCCAGCGGCGGGAAAAGATCGCCGGTTCGATGGAGCGGTTATCCGGGGAGGCGCAGGCGCACAAGCGTGAATACAAGGAGTTGGACGAGACCGCGGGGCTGGAGGAGGAGAAGCTGGCTTCGTTGCGGGAAAAAGCGTCTGCTGCCGGAGCTGACCTTGGCGCCATCATCGAGCAGAGGGAGAATCTCGAGAACGAACGGCGCGATCTGTCGTCAAAACTTAGGCGGGTAGCGGAGGATCTGCAGATAGCCAAGGCGAGGCTTACATTCATCGAGGCCAGTGAAGACGACCGTTCCGGCTTGCCGCCGGCAGCCAGGGAAATTTCCCTGAACCATGAACTAAAGGCTCTCTTCGATCTCATCGAGGTGGAGCCAGGCTATGAGAAGGCCTTATCTGCTGTGCTGGGAAGCGTTCTTTTCGCGCTTGTGGCAAATGGCATAGATGAAGCCCGGCAACTGCTCGGCGAGGCGAGGGATACCGGGCTTGGCAGTATCGAGTTTGTGCTGCCTCAGGCAGGAAAACGGGTGGAAAACCGGCGAGTGGGAGAAGATTACCTGGTGGATCACGTGATTCTGCCGGATGTTCAGGCCGGCTTTGTCAGCTCCCTGCTGGCCGGGGTACGCGTGGTGGACGAGATCAACGGCCTTGCCGGGTCTTCCGGCGAGGGGATCTGGGTGACCCGCGAGGGCGTCGTTTATGACGCCCGCAGGCGGACCCTCAGCTATAAGGCCGATCCGCCCTCTTCCGTGGTTCTCAGACAAAGAAACGAGCGGCGCCAGCTGGAAAGCGAGCGGGAAGCAGCAAACGGGAAAAAGGCCGGGATCGAGGCGGGGATAGCCGCCATCGACCGCAAGCTTGCCGCATTCGAAACCCCCCGGATCGAGGCCGAAAAGCACGTTGCCATAGTGAGCCGGGAAATTCAGGCCGTGCAAGAGCACCTCGCCGGGATTGAGCGAAAACGGCACGTGCTCAACCAGGAAATCCGGATCAAGGAAGCCAGCCATGACCACCTCTTGTCCGAGGCGTCGCGGCTGGACGAGGAATTGGCTGAAGCGCGGCGGCATCTGGATGAGGCAGAACGGGTCCTGGACGAGACCGGCTCCGGGCCGGACGGGACGGACGCGTCCGCGTCAATCAATGATGAAGCACTGTCCACAAGCCGGCAAACCCTGGCAAAAAGGGTCACCGAACTGCAGATTCTGGCTGCCAGGGTACGAGAAAGAGAGAGGGTGGCGGCTTTGGCTGTCGAGCGGACCGGGCCGGCGCTGAACCGCCTGAAGCGCGAACTGGCGGCCACCGCTTTCGAGCTGGACGCCTATCAGGGCCTCGGGCCGGCTGCCGGCCGGCTGCAGGCCTGCATCGACAGGCTTCATGAAGTTTTCAGGGGCGTGCTGGACGGCCTGAAGAGCCAGCTCGAGGAAGCAGAGGAAGAGAGCAACCACCACTCGGCGTCTTTGAAGACGTTATCCAGGTCTGAAGCTGAACTGCAGCAGAGCCTGAGCCACGCCAGCGACGACACCACGGAGCGGCAAGTTACGCTCGCGCGGTTGCGTGACCAGATCGGTGAACAGTCCGAACAGCTGGAAGCCGTCAGAAAAAAATTCCCCGATGCGGACATGGATGAGGAAGAAGCCGCGGATGCCGGTGATCTGGAGGCGACGGAGGAGCACCTTCAGCGCCTGGCGCAGCGCCGTGAGCTTATCGGTCCGGTCAATCCGCTGGCGCAGCAGGAATATGAGGAAATGCTGGAACGGCAGAACTTCCTGAAGGAACAAAGAGCTGATCTGGAGAAGAGCCTCAGGGAGCTGAAAGGGCTTATCAGGGATCTGACAGCGCGCATCGAATCGAATTTCGCCGAGACATTCGAGGCAGTGCGCCGTAATTTCACAGACGTAATAGCCGCTTTGTTCCCCGGCGGCGAGGGCAGGTTGACTCTGGTCGAACCGCTCGCCGCAGCCGCCGGAGAAATCGATGAGGGACAGGACGACGAGGATGAAGGCGAAGCTGCGAACTCCACCGGAGACCGCCTTGGCATCGAAATCTCTGTCAAGCCCGCCCGAAAAGCGGTCAGGAGCCTGTCGCTTCTTTCCGGGGGCGAGCGCTCGCTGGTCGCCATCGGATTCCTGTTCTCGATCTTCCTGGCCCGCCCCGCCCCGTTTTACATCCTGGACGAGGTTGAGGCGGCGCTTGACGATGCAAACATCGACCGGCTTCTCAACATGCTCAGACAGTATCAGAGCCGCACCCAGTTCATTGTCATCACCCATCAGAAGCACACTATGGAAGTGGCGGATGTGCTCTATGGCGTAAGCCTCGGCTCTGACGGGACTTCCAAAGTCCTCTCCCGCCGGATGCCGCCGGAAGGCGATGAGACGGCTGCGACGCCCGCCCGGCAAGCCGTGGACTCTCGAAAAAGCGGCGGGCCGGCCGACCGCGAACCGGCTGCCGTAGCCTAGACATTTTATGAGCCACGGATTTCATCCCGGGGATAATTGAACGCCGATTTACGGCCGGATGATCCGTTGAGGCTTTAAGGGAATCAAAGGGAGAATTAAGTACTGTGTCCCCTTGATTCGAAACGGACGAACAGGTATTCCCGCCGTTGCGCAGTCGACAGATATGCAAGGGATCAAATGACCAGAAGCTGGCATGAAGTTTTCAAGGGCGTGTCCGCCCCGGATGCAGCCGAGGCCGGGGCTGAAGAAAGCAACGAAGGCAGGCGCGGCTTGTTCAGGCGCCTCAAGGAGGGCCTGAGTAAAAGCCGGCAGCACATGCACCAGAATCTATCGGCGATCATGCTGGACCGCTTCGACGCCGATCTCTGGGAGCAGCTGGAGGAGACGCTCATATTCGCAGACTGCGGCGTGGACAGCACGGTGGCCGTTGTAGAACGAATGGAGACGGCGGCCAACGAGGGCAGGATAACCAACCGGGAACAGTTCATCGCTCAGCTGGAGCAATCGCTGGTGGAAATGTTTGCCGGTGGAGACTATCAGATCGATGTATCCCATGAGCCCAGCGTCATCCTCATAGTGGGCGTGAACGGCACCGGAAAGACCACCACCATCGGCAAGATCGCCTACCATCTCAGACAGGAAGGAAAGAGCGTATTGCTGGCCGCCGCCGATACTTTCCGAGCCGCCGCAATCGAGCAGCTCAGCGAGTGGGGCAAGCGGGTCGGCTCTCCGGTCGTCAAGCAGAAGCACGGGAGCGATCCCGGGGCCGTGGTCTTCGACGCCATCTCGTCGGCGCGTTCGAAGGGCGTCGACGTGGTTGTAGTCGATACTGCCGGACGCCTGCACACCCAGGTGCCCCTCATGGAGGAGCTGAAAAAGATACGCCGTGTCATCGCCAAGCAGATACCCGGCGCTCCGCATGAAACCCTGCTGACCGTAGACGCCACCACCGGCCAGAACGGCCTCATACAGGCGCGGCTTTTCAGCGAAGCGGTGGACGTCACCGGCGTGGTGCTGACCAAGCTGGACGGCACTGCCAAGGGCGGCATCGCCGTGGCCATTTCCCACGAGCTGGGGTTGCCCATCAAACTGGTGGGAGTGGGTGAGAAGCTGGAGGACCTGAGGCCGTTCGATCCGGTGGATTTCGTAAAAGCGATGCTGGAGGGATAGCCGTTTTTACGCTTCTGCCGGCGGCGGAGCCTTCGCCTTCTCCAGCAAGTAAGCCAGCTGTTTCAGCACGCGCTCGTCGACCGGCAAGGCCATGGTCCTGGCCACTACCGCTTCCACATCGTACTCCACTCGCCTGATTTGCACGTCACCGTTATCTATGATCGCGTAACATGCCTTCGGAATGCCATCCCGGGGCTGGCCCACACTGCCGACGTTCACCAGCAACTTGCTGTCGAAGCGCTTGATAAAAGGCAGATGGCTGTGACCTGTGACGATGATGTCAGCATCGATCAGAGCCGCTTCCCGCGCCAGCTCCTCATCTGGAGTGTCGGGCCTGAGATATTTGAACATATGGCTGCTGGGAGCGCCATGGCATGCGAAAAGCCGGAATCCGTCCAGTTCGGTAAAAACGCTGGTTGCCGGTTCGCCCAGCCACCAGATGTTGGCTCTGTCGAGAACGGCCCAGCTGTAGGGACGGGTCGAGACGGAAAGATGCCGGTAAGGGCCCCTGGTCCGGCAGTCCCTCCGGAAAGCCACGGCGTCGTCGTGATTCCCCCGGGTGCGGTGCAGGTTGCGCTCGCGCAGAAACTCGATACATTCCCGCGGGTTCGGGCCGTAATCGACGATGTCTCCCATGCAGATGATGTTGTCGTATGACTCGTCAATGGCCTGAAGGGCGTCGATGTTCCCGTGGATGTCGGAGATAACCAGCGTTCTCATCCTTTTTTTATTCCCTGTTCTTTCTTGACTAACACCCGCGCAGTTTTTAATATAAATGCGTGAGTATCCGCGCGGGGGAAGTCCCTGCTCGGAAAAGGGAGATCGGCAAAACACGAGCAGCGGCCGCTTAAAACGCGGCCGAACGAGGCCAGGCGCCTCCTCCGGATGAGGATAGTGAAGTGGTTCGCAAGGCGGAATGTGGATGACGGTGGAGAAGTGGCACTATCCCAGAGTCTTTCCAGGCCAGTGCGGCAAGCCCCCAATGCCGCCATCGGCCAACTTCACCACTCGGAAAAGGACGTGAGCATAACCGGTGTTTGACACTTTATCAGATAAATTACAAGGTGTTCTCGGCGGCCTCAAAGGTCAGGGACATCTGAACGAGGAAGACATAAACAAGGCCATGCGGGAAATCCGCCTGGCGCTGCTCGAGGCCGACGTCAACTTCAAGGTGGTCAAACAGTTTGTGGCCGCTGTCAAGGAGCGGTCGCTCGGGGAAGAGGTACTGGAGAGCCTCACGCCCGGCCAGCAGGTCATCAAGATCGTCCACGAGGAGCTGAGCAGGATAATGGGGTCGGCGTCCACCAAGCTGACCTTCTCGCCGAGGCCGCCTACGGTCGTCCTCATGGTCGGCCTGCAGGGTTCCGGAAAGACCACCGCCTGCGCCAAGCTGGCGAAATTCCTTTTGAAGCAGGGCAAACGTCCAGAGCTTATCGCGGCCGACATATACCGTCCCGCCGCCGTCGAACAGCTGAAGGTGCTGGGAGGCAAACTCCAGGTGCCGGTGTTCTCGATGGAGGACGGCCAGGACGCTGTCACGATAGCAAAAGAGGGTGTTGAGGAGGCGGCCCGGGCCGGACGAGACGTGGCCATCATCGATACCGCCGGGCGGCTGCATATCGACGAGAAGCTGATGGCCGAACTGGCCGATATCCGCGCCCGGGTCAAACCGCATGATATCCTGCTGGTGCTGGACTCCATGACCGGCCAGGACGCAGTCAACGTTGCCGAGCAATTCATGGAGAAGGTCAATTTCGACGGGGTTGTCCTGACAAAGCTCGACGGCGACGCCCGCGGCGGCGCCGCCCTTTCGGTAAAGGCGGTGACCGGAAAGCCGATCAAGTTCGCCTCGACCGGCGAGAAGCTGGATTCTTTTGAATACTTCCATCCGGACCGGATGGCCGGCCGCATTCTGGGCATGGGCGACATGATGACCCTGATCGAGAAGGCGCAGGCCACCGTGGACGAGAAAAAAGCCGCCGAGCTGGAAGCCAAGATGCGCAAGGCGCAATTCACTTTCGAGGACTTCCTGGAGCAGATGCAAAGCATGCGCAAGATGGGCCCGCTGGCGGGCATCCTGTCGATGCTGCCCGGCGTCCCCAAGGAACTCAAGCAGGCCAGGATTGATGAAAGGGAGCTGGACAGGGTGGAAGCCATCATCCGTTCCATGACCCCGGATGAGCGCAACCGTCCCGAAATCATCAGCGGCAGCCGCCGCCGCCGTATTGCAATGGGCAGCGGCACCGACGTGCAGTCTGTCAACCAGTTGATCAGCAAGTTCAAGCAGATGCAGAAGCTCATGAAGCAGTTTGCCGGCGGCAAAGGCGGAAAGGGCATGCCCAAACTGCCCCCCGAGATGCTGAAAGGTGGCTTCTAGTGAGGAGCGAAGGGAAGACGTCCTTCGAATGACAAACGCGGAAGGAGGTGATTGAATGTCGGTGAAGATCAGACTCAGCAGAGTCGGCCGCAAGAAGAGTCCCATCTACAGGATAGTGGTCGCGGATTCACATTCGGCCAGGGACGGCAAGGTGATCGAGAACATAGGCCGGTACAATCCACAGGAAGAGCCGTCTTTTATCGAGCTGGATGCGGAGAGGGCCCGCGACTGGTTGTCTAAGGGAGCCCAGCCAACGGAGACCGTCGCCAAACTGCTGGCGATAAAGGGTATCTCTTAGTCACAGAAAGTTGAAACGGAGGCTGAAGTGAGAGAATTGCTCGAATATCTGGCCAAGGCGCTGGTGGATCATCCGGAGGAAGTTCAGGTCCAGGAGACGGAAACCGACACCACGGTGGTGCTGGAGCTTACCGTGGCCAAGGAAGATATTGGCAAGGTCATCGGCAAGCAGGGCCGCATCGCCCGGGCGCTCAGGACCATTGTCAAGGCCAGCGCCGTCAAGAACGGCAAGCGGGCAATCGTGGAGATCGTGGACTGAGACGTTATTCTCTGCCCGGACCGCTCAACTGCTCCGCCCGGCGCCAGGAGCGGGCCAGCCGCAGGCGGGTAAGCAGAGCGGCCGGCGGTCAGGAGCCGGGCACTTTTTCGGCCGCTTCCTCGGGATGAGATTGAATGGACAATCCGCATTGAAGGAATCTCCCGAATGGATACTGGTGGGCATGATAAAACGCATCCACGGACCTCATGGGGAGATGCTGGTCATGCCGTTCACGGACCACGCCGAGGAAAGGTTCAAGGCCGGTTCGGTGCTGTACCTGTCGCGCAAGCGTCATGAAGAGCGTCTGAAAGTCAGGACAGCTTCCAGCCGGTTTTCGCATCGTGGTCCTGTGATCGTCCTCGAAGGATACGGCTCCCGCGAGAAAGCGCTGCCGCTGTTCGGCGCCAACCTGTTTATCCGCGCCGCAGACCTGGCCGCGCCTGAAGCCGGCTCTTATTATTCCTTTCAGGTCGAAGGATGCGAGGTGTACGCAGGCCGGCAGCTGATCGGGAAGGTGGCCGGCCTTGAGGAAACCCCCAGGGCGAATCCCTATCTGAAGGTCGATCCCGGCGAAGGGAAGCCCCTCGTGCTGATACCTTTTGTCAGCGATGTAGTCAGATCCGTTGACCTGGATGCCCGGCGTATAGAGATAATCGAAGATTTTCTGGGATGACCTCACCACGGGAAGCGGCCTGATGCGGATAGATATTTTTACTCTCTTTCCCGAGTGGTTCAACTGGTTTTTCAGCCAGCGCCATGTCACCAACGCCATGCAGGCCGGCAGCCTGGAAGCACGGCTTTTCAATTACCGCCAATACACGCCTCTCAAGCACGGTCAGGTGGATGACACCCCGGCCGGCGGCGGCGCCGGCATGGTCATCCGGGTGGACGCTGTCTGCGCCGCGCTTGAAGGAGTATACGGCGCCGACTGCGAGTCAGTCCGCGACCGGCAGCCGGTTTATGTGCTATCGCCGCGGGGGCGGCGGCTGGATGAGCAGGTGCTGGCCGAGCTGGCGGGGCTTAAAAAGCTGACGCTGCTTTGCGGACGTTACGAGGGGTTCGATGAGAGGGTCGTGGAGCATCTGTCTACAGGCGAGATCTCCATCGGAGACTATGTGGTCAGCGGCGGGGAGTTGCCGGCGATGGTGCTTGTGGATGCCCTGGCGCGCCGCCTGCCGGGCTCGCTGGGAAGCGAAGCCAGCGCCATGTGCGAGTCTTTTTCCCGCGAGCTGGGCGGCCGCCTGGAGTATCCCCAATATACCAGGCCCGCGGATTTCCGTGGCTGGAAGGTGCCGGACGTGCTGCTCTCGGGCGACCACGCCGAGATTGAAAAATGGAGGCGGAATAATCTGCGATAGCGTTATCAGAATCTAAAGCGCAGCCACGCCATCCAGGCCATGGCCGGCCTCCCGGAAACGCAGTTGCCTGGGGACCCGCCTGTCCGCATTCCGGGGAAAGACGACGAGATGATCAAGGTTTACTTCAAGATCAACCCTCTGTCCCACCGGCATTCCCCTGTATGAGGGGCCCAGGCTGTGAAGAACGAAGCCGGAAGTCTCAACCGTGTACAGTACTTCGGCCCCTTTGAACTGACGTTCGGTTATAACGCCGCTTCCACCCGGATTCTCGGCCAGCGCCACATCATCAGGCCGGATCAGCAAATCAACCTCGGCTCCGCTCTGCAGCTCACCGTCCGTAAACGCTCCCAAAAACGTCTCGATGACGCCGCTGCCCGCTATTCCCGGCAGGTAGTCGGCAACGCCGAGGAAATTTGCTACGAACCGGGATTCAGGTTCATGGTAGACATATTCGGGCGCGCCCAGCTGTTCTATCTTGCCATCTTTGAGGACGGCGACCCTGCTGGCCAGGGCAAAGCAGTCTTCCTGGTCGTGGGTGACAAGAATGGCGGTGGCGCCAGCTTTTTTAAGGATCTCCTTCACCTCCGCGCGCATCTGCTTCCTCAGGTCGGCGTCCAGGTTGCTGAGCGGCTCATCCAGGAGGATCAGCTCCGGCTGCCCGGCCAGCGCCCTCGCCAGGGCCACACGCTGCTGCTGGCCGCCGGAGAGTTCGTGTGGATAGCGCTTTCCGAAAGCGTCCAGACCGGTTACTTCCAGAGCCTCGGCTACGCGGACCGCTCTTGATTTCTTGGGCAGCCTGTGCAGCGGGAACGCGACATTCTTAGCAACGGTCAGGTGCGGGAAAAGAGCGTAATCCTGAAAAACCATGCCGATGCCTCCGCGCTTCTCAGGCTCAACCCAGGCTTCGCCCGCGACAGTCCTGCCGCCTATCCGGATGGAACCCCGGTCCGGACGCTCCAGGCCGGCGATCAGCCGCAGAAGAGTCGATTTACCGCATCCGCTGGGGCCGAGCAGGGTCAGGATCTCTTCCTCCGCGACCTCGAGAGAGACGGAATCTACCGCGGGAACCCCACATCCCCGGTAAGTCTTCGTCACATTGGAAAGCTCCAATACCGGTTTCACTCTGACCTCCCCGTCCTCAGCGAGTATCTGCGGCGGATGACAAACATCAGGGGACCGGCTGAGGCCAGCACCAGCAGAAGGGAAGGCAGGGCGGCCGTTGCGAAAAAGCCCTCGCTGGCATCTATCCAGACGCGGACGGCCAGGGTGTCAAAGCCGGCGGGCCGGAGCATCAGGGTGACAGGCAGCTCCTTCATCGCGCTCAAGAAGACAAGAACCCAGCCGGCGGCCATGGAAGGGAACATCAGAGGCACGGTGACGCGCCTCACGACTTTGGCAGTGCCGTGGCCCATGCTCCGGGCGGCTTCCTCCAGCACCGGCGAGATGGATGCCAGCCCCGATTCCTCAGCCTGCAGGCATTGGGGAAGAAATCTGATGATGTATGCCAGGATGAGGACGGCCAGGGTTCCGTACAGCCAGGGGATGGCGCTGTTGAAGAAGAACACCATGCCCAGGCCCACCAGGACGCCGGGAAGGGCGTAGCCCGAATAGGACAGCCTCAGGACACCATGGCTGAAAAGGCCTCCATGCCGCGTGGCAAGATAAGCCACGGGGAAGGCGAGCAAGACGGCGGCGGAAGCGGCGAGGAAGGAGGCGAAGAAGCTGTTCAAGGCATAGCGGGAGAAATCTGAAGTCAGGGCGCCCTGGGATATCCCGATAACGCTCCAGTATGAGAGAACGGACAGCGGCAGGATCAAAGCCGCGAAAAAAAGCAATGACAGAAAAATGACAGCAGGCCATTTCCAGCGGCTCAGCCTAACTGTTTCTGCGGGCCGGAAACTTGCGGTCTGGAAGTATCTCACTTTGGCCCGCGAGCGCCACTCCAGCCAGATGACCGCGATAGTTATCAGCATGAGAACCATGCTCAGAACCGCCGCCGCCTGCCGGTCATACCGTCCGACCAGCTGCTGATATATCACGCTGGTAAATGTCGGGTACCTGAGCAGGGTGATCGCGCCGAAATCGGAGAGCACATAAAGCGCGACCAGCAGCCCGCCGGCGGCCATGCCGGGACGCAGCAGCGGAAGGGTCACGCGGGAAAATACGCGCCGCGGCGAAAGGCCGCTGCTTTTGGCGGCGTCTATCAGATTTTGATTGTGGGAGCGCAGCGCTGCCGAGACCAGCAGAAATACGTATGGGTAGGTAAAGAGGGACAGGACTATCAGGGCGCCGGCGAAGCTGTAGATTGAAGGTATGCTGAGTTCATGAGGGGGAATCCCAAGTGTTTCGCTCAGCTGCTGCTGCAGAAGGCCCCTCGGTCCGAAAAGCGTGATGAAGGCAAAGCCGCCTATGTAGGGAGGAATCGCCAGCGGCAGCGCCAGAGACCACTGCCAGAAACGCTTTCCGGGAACATCGGTTCTAACTGCCAGCCAGGCAGCCGGAACTGCCATGAGGATGGTCAGGGCCGTGACCGCCAGGGTCAGGCTCAGAGTGCTTCCCAGCAGTGAGGGCACGCGGGCGGACAAGAGCCGGGCCCAGGTCTCCGCGTCCGCGCCCAGGGCCCGCATGACGATATATGCCGCCGGCGCGGCCATGAACAGGCCGATGGTGACCGAAATCACGACCAGTGTCCAGCCGGCCGGGTTCTCTCCCCAGATCCGCCTGGAGAGGTTGAGGCCCCGGCCGCGGCCGCCAGGCCGCCGGGCGAGAACGATGTCGGTTCCGGTTGATATCTTAGATCCCTACTTTTTCCAGCATTGCCAGTGTTTGGTCGAGCTCCTTGCCCAGCTGGCCGAGCGGCACGCTGGCCTGCTTGTATGTTCCCGGCGGCCTGGCGTCCACCGTGGGCACCGCGGAGATGACGGGTGCTTCCTTGTTCTCACCTGCGAATATCTCCTGCGCCTCACGGCCAAGCACAAACTCGACGAAAGCCTCAGCTGCTTTCTGATTCCTGGCTCCCTTGACGATGGCGATCCCCGCGACGTTAAGCACGGTGCCGATATCATCCGGCCCCTGATCCGCATAGATGACGCCCACCGGCGAGCCCTCGTCTTTTTCATGATGATAGTAATAGTGATTGACGAGGCCCAGCTTGATCTCGCCCGAACCGACGGCTTTACGGATTTCGCCGTGGCTCTTGGTCAGGAGCGGATCGTTGTTTTTGAGATCGCGCAGGAACTGCTCCGTAAAATCATCCCCCTTGAGTATGCGAAGGGCGCTCACATGCCCGGTAAGGGCTTCGCTGGCGCTGTTTGTCATGCCGAACTGGCCCTTCCACTTGGGATCGGCGAGATCGAAGATCGAGTCCGGCAAGTCCGCGGGCGTCACAAGATCGGAGTTATACATGATCACGCGGGCCCTGATGGAGGCTCCCACCCAGGCGCCGTCATCAGCTTTCAGGTCATCAGGAACCGCATTGGTGGCTTCTGATTCATATGACTGGAGTACATTCTGAAGAGCCAGGTAGCCGAGGGTGCCGGCATCATTGGAAATATATACATCGGCGCGGGGGTTGTTCTGTTCCTCGATGATCTGGTTTGCCAGCTCCGAAGCTCCGCCGGCCAGCAGGGTGACCTTGACGCCGCTCTGCTCCTCAAACGCATTGATGACAGGCTTGATCAGGTTTTCCTTGCGGCCGGAATAGATTACCAGTTTTCCTCCATCATCAGCCTCATCCTGGCCCGCGCCGCCGCTGCACGAGGCCAGCGCCAGAGCCAGAACAAGAAAAAACGGGATCAAGAGGTAACGGGTCCGCATTTTGTTCCTTTCCGGAGTTAGGTAATCACGTAATCAATTATTAGCATAGCAATGATAAAAAGTAAAGACCACCCATAAAAAATATATTAGAGGAATCTAACTCATAATAAAAGCAGATACCCCATTCCGATGATTTATTAACAAAACAGGCGGGTCGTCTGGTTTTCCCTGGGTTGAAAATTGCATTTTTCTCAGGAAACCTCTAAAATCTCATGCTTGGCGTTACTGTTTCATGAGAAGGGGATCGGTGTAAGCTGGCCCGAAAGACAAGCGGCCAGCCAGTCAGGAGAAATACGTGCATCCGACCATAGAAAGAATAGAAAAGCAGCAGTTGAAGAAGGGAATTCCTCAGTTCAAGGCCGGGGACACCGTCAAGGTGCATTTTCAGGTCATCGAGGGTACCCGCAAACGTATCCAGGTCTTCCAGGGGATTGTCATCAAACGCCAGGGAGAAGGCGTCAGGGAGACCTTCACCGTGCGCAAGCATTCCTTTGGCGTGGGTGTTGAAAGGACGTTCCCGCTTCATTCCCCCAAGATCGAGAAGATTGAAGTCGTGAGTGTCGGCGACGTCCGGCGCGCCAAGCTGTATTATCTGCGCGGCAAAGTGGGCAAGCGGGCCAAGGTCCGGGAAAAGAAACAGTAGGGACCTGAATGCCCGGCCGGGCTTTCCGGAGCTTTCTCGAGATCGTCGGCATCCTGGCGGGCGCGGTGGCGCTGGCCTTCGTGCTGCAGGCTTATCTAGTCAAGCCCTTTCAGATTCCTTCCGAATCGATGGAGCCCACGATCGGCCCGGGAGACCGCATCCTGGTAAACCGCCTGGCCTACCGGTATGGCACCATCGAGCGCGGCGATGTCATCGTCTTCAAATCTCCCCAGGATCCCGATGTTGATTTCGTCAAACGAGTGATAGCGGTGGCGGGAGACACAGTCGAGGTCAAACAGGGGCTTGTGATCCTTAACGGAGAACCCCTGATCGAGCCGTACGTGCAGGCTCCCGACTCGAGCACCTTTCCTTCCCGGCAGATTCCCGAGGACGCTGTTTTCGTGATGGGAGACAACAGAAGGAACAGCGACGACAGCCGCTTCTGGCAGCCGCCGTGGCTGCCGCTCGATAACGTTATCGGCGAGGCGTTCATCAAGTACTGGCCGCCAGAACGGATCGGGACGCTCTAGGCAAACGATTACAGGCAAATCAAGGCATGATCGGATCCCGGCATGGTCTCTGAATCACCTTTGAAGCGAGCGAAAAAATCCGGATATTCCTCGATCGGACTGTTTAAATTCGATCGCGAGTTTTGCGGAGACCGGGAGATCGCCGGCGCGGACGAAGCCGGGCGCGGTTGCCTGGCAGGGCCGCTGGTGGTGGCGGCTGTGGTATTTGACTACTCGGTGCGGGAACCCCGCAAGTTTGCCAGGTTGATGGCCGGCCTTGCTGATTCGAAAAAATTGAGCGCGCCTGCGAGGGAGCGGCTCTATCCACTGATAACGCGCTCTGCCTCCCGCTTTTCCATCATTATCTCCGGAAACCGGACCATCGATGAAATGGGGCTTCACAACACGAATCTCGATTCTCTCTGCCGGAGCATAGAGGTGCTGGATCCCTGGCCGGAGGTGGTGCTGGTGGACGGGCGTCAACAGCTGCCGGATTGTGCCGTCCCCCACCGGCCTGTCACCGGCGGCGATGACCGCAGCGCCTGTATCGCGGCGGCCTCTGTAATAGCCAAAGTCGCGCGCGACCGGGTCATGCGCAGGCTTGCCGGCTTCTATCCGGAGTACGGTTTCGACCGCCATGTGGGTTATGCCACCCGGGAACATCGCGAAGCCATCTCCAGGCATGGGTACTGCGGACTGCACCGGCTCTCCTTCAGCCTGAAGAGCCCTGTTGCCGGGTACCCTGATCAGGTGGAGCTTGAATGACATTGCTGCTGGGCGCGGCAAGTCAGGAGGAAAGGACAGGAAAAGAAAGGGCCCGCGAGGCACAGGAGGCGCTGCCTCTGGATACGGTCACATGCCTGACAAAGGAGCATCCGGGCCAGCCGCAAACATCCCGTCAGACCAGAGGCGCCAGCGGGGCCGCGCCGGCGAAGCCCTGGCCGGCGCGTATCTCGAGATACAGGGCTACGGGATTCTCCATGCCAACTACCGCAGCCGCTATGGCGAGATAGACATCATCGCCCGTCGCGGCAGGACCGTCGCCTTCATCGAGGTCAAGGCCCGCCGCAGCAAAAGCTTCGGAGAGCCGTTCGAATCGGTGGGCCTTCGCAAGCAGAGCCAGATCCGCCGCATGGCTCTCATGTGGGTGGCCGCGCACCAGTCAGATCCATCCCTGCGCGACTGCGTATTCCGCTTTGACATAATCTCCGTACTTTTCGACGCCGAGGGCTCTCTGATCGATGTGCGCCATATGGAAGATGCTTTCCGGTAAAAACCATCGCCAGGCATTTTTCTGGATGTCTCCAGCAACTCATAATTACTCATAAATCAACCAAGAAAATATTGACAAAAGCTTTCCCATTGTATTAATCTTGAATTCATGTTACAGAATGTAGTAATTAAGAGAAATTTGATTAAGATTGTCAGGAAATAAGCAGATTTTAAACTTTATCGGGCCGCTGGATATTATCGAGATTTTAAAGAGTAGCTTATACCAGAATTATGCGTTTGGTTGGAGAGGCGTCTCCGCGTAAACCGACAATTTTTGATACCTGACTGATTGATATAACTATTATCGACTGGCATAAGTCCCTTCATATCTAGGCGGGTTGGTCAGTGGCACAAAACAATAACAGCTGTTTTTAGTGGCTCCCAGGCAGAGCAATGCGTCCTGCCTGGGGTTTTTATTTTTATGGCCAGTTTCCGGATGAAGTGTGATTTAGGGAAAGGAGCTGATTTTATGGGCTTGGATTAAAGAGCCTCAAACTCTTGGCAAGGTAAACGGAGGGACAGATGAAGGATAAAAGATGTGCAAGTAAGGGGACCTGCCAAGGGGGAACCGGCAAGGGCGCCTGCTAAAAAGCAGGCATTTGAAATGCCGGTCACATCCACAGGGGAATTAGGAGGGAGAAAGGTATGCAAGCAAGTTCTAACGTTTTATTCAAAGTGGCGATCGTCCTTCTAGGATTGCTGATCGCTGTATCCGTATTTGTGGGCGCCAGCGTCCAGAAAGCCGGGGCGCTCGACACGAGCCAGTGGGAAACGGTGCGGGGTTACATAGAGGCGTACTTCAGCGGCCAGTGGGACGGTGACGCGACGGGCACGGGGAACCTCATTTTCCCGAAGGAGGACCTGCGGAACGCGATCGACTCCAACGGCGACATGAGCAACACCGCCCCAGGCGAGCGAACGTTCGCTACCGCCACGTTCACCACGATCGACGGCGTGCTCGATGAGGGCGACGACGCCGCCAACCGGCCGGTGATCATCGACAACCTGTCGCAGAATGCCCACCATATCCCGGGGACGAGCTTCAGGTGCCGCTGGAGCGGCGGCGCTGACGGCGGCAACTGCTTTACCGAGTCGTCGGTCGCGGCAGTAAAGGACCTCGTCGACCGCCACCAGGAGGCCGGCTTTAGCACCGACATCCTCGCCCACTGCAACACTTCCCACACGTCGTCTCCGACCACGGCGGGCTTCGGCGTCCTCGCCCAGGTCCCCGGCGCCCTGGCGAGCGATCCCTCGCTGACGCCCCAGGTCTACGAAATAGAGTGGTCCCGCGTCGGCTGGATCAACCAGGTGCAGGACCCGTTCACCAACACCAGAGACATCGGTGCGCCCGACACGTCGACGGGCGGCTTCAGCGCCCCCGCCACCGGCTGGGCGCCGAGCGCCTGCACATCGGCCGCTACCGACGAAGAGCTGGTGCGCTGCGTGGCCGAATGGTCCATTAAGTCCGATGCCGGCAACGTCGGCTCCGGCCAGACGAACCTCGACACCGTTGACGGCGCCGGCCAGTCGGTGGACACCAGGGCCGCCACGCCGATAAACACCATCAGCACCGCCGGCGACAACCTCCAGATACCGATAGGGACGCTGTTTACCCCCGCTGGCCTGAGCAACCTCGATCCGTCGAAGTCGACCGTCGTCGTCCCCGTGTCGCAGCACGGCGGCCAGGCCGCCATGGGCCTGAAGATGCTCGGCTACGATATGATACCCGGCGGCTTCATCCGGCACGGCATCTCCTACTGGAACAACACCGAGGGCGAGATGCAGAGCGCCATTGGCGACAGCCTGCCGCTGCAGGAGGCTGTCGGCGACGGTCTGGCGTCCCTGGTCGACACCACGCCGCCGAACATAACCACGGCGCCGTCGGCCAGCAACATCACCGAGACCAGCGCCGACATCAGCCGTGTGGCCGATGAGCCGGCCACCATGAAGGTCGAGTACGGCACCGCTTCTGGCGTCTACACGGATGTCGTCAACGACACCGTGCTCAACGCCGACAAGACGGTGGGCCTCACCGGCCTCACGCCGGGGACCACCTACTACGTCAAGGTGACCTCCTACGACGGCTGGGCCAACGGCGCCGAGAGCGGCGCCGAGTTCAGCCTCACCACTCTCGACAGCCAGTGGGAGAGGGTGCGGGGCTACATCGAGGCCTACTGGAGCGGCCCGCAGTTCGATCCGGACAGGGACGGCGAGGCCGGCATCATCTACGGCAAGCAGGACCTGCACGACGCGCTCGACTCCAACAAGGACATGGCCGGGCTCGACTGCACCAACCAGCCGATATCAGCCGGCTCGGGCGACATATGCGACGGCGTCACCGGCGTGCTCGGCGAAGGCGACGACGCCGCCAACCGCCCGGTGCTTATCGATAACCTGAGCCAGCAGAGCCACATCATACCGGGGACCAGCTTCCGCTGTCGCTGGAACAATGATGAGGACTGTTACTCGCAGTCGTCGCTCGATACTGTGAAAGAGCTGGTGGACGCCCATGAGGCGGCCGGCTTCTCCACCGACATCGTCGTCTACTGCAACACCTCACACACCGCGGGTCCGGCCTCAGGCGGCTTCGGCATCCTGGCCCAGGTCCCGGGCGTGCTGGCGAGTGACAGTTCGCTTACGCCTAACGTCTACGAGCTGGAGTACTCACGCATCGGCTGGACCAACGGCCTGCCGGGCGCGTTTGACACCAGCAACCCCATCGGCGCGCCTGAGGCGTCGGCAGGGTTCAGCCTGCCCACGACTTCTCCGCCGCCTGAATGCGAGTCGGCGGCCACCGACGCCGAGCTGGTGCGCTGCAAGGCCAATTGGGCCATCGCCTCCACCCTGGGCAACGTCGGCAACGGCCAGAGCGACATTGCCACCATCGCCGGCGCCCAACAGTCGGTGGACGTCAGGACCGGTGCGGTAAGCACCATCAGCACCGACGGCGACAACATCCAGGTGCCGATCAACGAGCTGTTTACCCCTGCCGGCCTCGGCAACCTCGATCCGCTGAAGTCAACCGTCATCGTCTCCAGAAGCCAGCATGCCGGCATGACCAACATCGGCCTGAAGATGCTGGGCTACGACCTGATACCCGGCGGCTTCATAAACAGGGGCATCCCCCGCTGGAACAGCAGCGAGGGCGAGCAGCAGTTCGCCATCGGCGCCGACCTGCCGCTGCTGAGCACCGCCGGCCTGAGTGCGCCCGCCAAGATGAAGACCAACGCGCCGAACATAACCACGGCGCCGTCGGCCAGCAACGTGACAACCAGCAGCGCCGACATCAGCCGCGTGGCGGACGAGCCGGCCACCATGAAGGTGGAGTACGGCACGGCTTCTGGCGTCTACACGGATGTCGTCAACGACACCGTGCTTAACGCCGACAAGACCGTGAGCCTGACGGGTCTGGCAGAGGGCACCACCTACTACGTCAAGGTGACCTCCTACGACGGCTGGGCCAATGGCGCCGAGAGCGCCGAGTTCAGCTTCACCACCCCAGCCAGCTGTGGCATTATCGGCCAGCCGGATCTGAATCTGGCAGCCGACAACGTCTACTGGGCCAGCTATGCCGACTACACGGCGCGCGAGCTGTCTGTTGACCTCAAGGTCGGCAACACCGGCGCTGACACGGCCTATAACGTGGCCCTCACCGGCGCCACCGCCACGAACGGAGTATCGCTGATCAGCGCCACTCCGGTCAGCGTGGGCGATATCGCCGGCGGCACCAGCGCCACCGCCACGGTCAAGTATGATGTGCCGGGAGGCGTAACGTCGTTCAAGACCAGTGTCAGCGGCTCCGCCGAGGACTGTGATGGAAACGGCTACACATATCCCTAGGCAGGATAAGGGATAGCCAGTATCATGATCGACGAACATAGGAGAGACCGCATGAAGACCAGGAAAACGCGGGAACCCTATGCCAAGCCGGTTCTCGTCAGGCATGAGAACCTGAGGGACGTCACGTTCGAGTGTCCCGACTGGCAGTGTAGCGTAGCGGTTCCGGGCCAGCCTGAAGGATAAGGCGGCCGCGTAAAGAGCAAAACGAGGGGGACGGTCCCCGGCCGGGGACCGTCCCCCTCTCGTTTTCACTCAGCGCGGTGCGGCCAGGGTGACCCGAACTTGCCCGTCGGGCCCTGGATTGGAGACCTTTTCTCGTTTTACATCTGATTGCAGCCAGCTGCTTCCATCATGGCGTTCCGCTTATGATGCCCGGAAAAAGTGAGCCGGCTTTCCCCCGGCAGCGTTTTCTGGTAGCCTGACAATCCCGCTTTAACTGTCTGCCGTCCCCGCCGCGGAAGCATCCCTCCGGAAAAAAGGAGTGATGACGCATGCTGGCCCGGTTGCAAAGCCATGCTGTTCTGGGCATGGATGCATGTCCCGTGGAAGTGGAGACCGATCTGGGCTGGGGGCTGCCGGCCTTCAGCGTGGTGGGCCTCCCCGATGTAGCCGTGCGCGAGGCCCGGGAGCGGGTGCGAGCCGGGATCGCCAACTCCGGATACGAATTTCCCCTGAGGCGTATTACCGTCAATCTGGCGCCTGCCGATGTGCGCAAGGAGGGTCCCGCCTTTGACCTGCCCATCGCCCTGTCGGTGCTGGCGGCCTCTGACCAGCTGAAGTCCGGGTTGCTTTCCGAATACAGCGTTGTGGGGGAGCTATCGCTGGATGGAGGTGTCCGCCGCATAAACGGCGCCCTGTCCATCGCCGAAGGCGCCCGGCAGGCAGGTTATAAAGGCATCGTGCTGCCGGCAGTCAACGCCCGCGAGGCGGCCCTGGTTGACGGCCTGGAAGTGATAGGCGTCCGCGATCTGGGTCAAGCTGCCGCTTTTTTCCGGGGTGAACTGTCCATTGAGCCCGTACCGGTGGATACCGCCTCCCTGCTTTCCGGAGGCAACGGCCATCATCCGGACCTGTCCGAGGTCAAGGGGCAGCAGCACGCCCGCCGGGCTCTCGAGGTCTGCGCCGCGGGTGGCCACAACCTGCTGATGATCGGCCCGCCTGGCTCGGGCAAGACAATGCTGGCCAGGCGCCTACCGTCAATCCTGCCTCCGCTTCAGATCGGCGAAGCCATCGAGGTGACCAGGATTTACAGCGTCGCCGGCCTGCTGGACGGCAGCCCGCTGATCAGCACCCGTCCCTTCAGGTCCCCGCATCACACCATCTCGCACGTGGGGCTGGCAGGCGGGGGGCGGACCCCGCGGCCGGGCGAGGTCAGCCTCGCGCACATGGGCGTGCTTTTCCTTGACGAGCTGCCCGAGTTTTCCCGGCTGGCGCTGGAGGCTCTTCGCCAGCCGGTCGAAGACGGCGCGGTCACCATCTCCCGGGCGCTGGCGTCAGTCAGCTACCCGGCAAGGTTCATGCTGGTGGCGGCGATGAACCCCTGTCCCTGCGGTCATCTGGGCAATCCCCAGAACCAATGCCTGTGCCCGCCACAAAAGGTGATGACATACCGATCCCGCCTGAGCGGACCTCTGCTGGACCGGATCGACGTGGCGGTGGAAGTGCCGGCGCTCACAAAGAGAGAACTGCTGTCTGCCTCCCGGAGCGAGTCTTCTGCGGCGGTTGCGGCAAGGGTGGCCGGAGCCAGGAAAATCCAGACAGCGAGGCTGGCCGGAACGGACATCTTCTTTAATGCGCAGATGGGATCGCGCCAGACCAGCCGCCACTGCCCTTTAACCGGCACCGCCATGGCGATGCTGGAAAGCGCCGTGGAGCGGCTGGGCCTGAGCGCCCGCGCCCACCAGCGGATTCTCAAGGTGGCCCGGACCATAGCCGATCTTGACGGCCGGGACGAGCTGGACGCGGCCCACCTGGCCGAGGCCATCAGCTACAGGAGCATCGACAGACGGGGATGGAATGGCCGTTGAGGGTGGCAGCAGTGACGAAAGCAGCCGTCTCTCAAATTCCAGTCGCGAGGACGGCCGGCTTGACCGCCGTGATTACCTGAGGCCCGAACGCGCCGCCGCCCTGGGGCTTGCCTGCATGTTGGCGTCTCACGGATGGCCTCTCAGGATTCCTACCGCGAGCATGACGCCCAGGGAGATTTGGGAGAGCTCTGACGAGGCGCTTGTTCGCATGCTGGGTGTGGGGCATGCCGCGGCCTGCGGCCTCCTGACTTTCCGGAAAGAATTCAGGCCTGTGGCTGCCTATAAGGAATTGAAGGAAAAAGATATCGAACTGGTGGCGCTGGGGGATGCCGCGTATCCTTCCCGCCTCGCCCGCATCCATGACCCGCCGCCGGCGCTGTTTGTCCGGGGATCGATTACAAAGCTCGAAGGTTTCATGAAACGGCCCCGGGTGGCCATAGTCGGAGCCCGGGACGCATCCCGGTATGGACTGGACGCCGCCAGGGTGATCGCGGGAGACCTCTCAATGGCCGGGGTTTGCGTGATCAGCGGCATGGCCCGGGGCATCGACGCCGCCGCCCACGAGGGAGCAGTCAGAGCCGGAAACGGCGGCACCGTAGCGGTACTCGGCGGGGGAGCTGATGTGATCTATCCCCGGTCAAACACTGCTCTTTACCGTCAGATAGTCGAATATGGCGCCATTGTGACGGAATATCCGCCGGGCGAGGAACCGCGCTCCTGGCGTTTTCCGGCCCGCAACCGGATTATATCCGGACTGGCCGACGGCGTCGTCGTGGTCGAGGCCAGGGAAAGAAGCGGAGCCCTGATCACGGCGGAATTTTCCCTGGAGCAGGGGCGGGAGGTTTGGGCGGTGCCGGGCAGCATCTTCTCGGATCTGTCCAGGGGCCCGCACCGGCTGATGCGCGTGGGCGCGCCGGCCATAGCCGGCGCGGACGACGTGCTCGAGGATCTGGGTCTGGATACTGCCTGTGGGAGGCCGCCGTCTGGCCATGAAAACGGTTCTTCGGCGGCGTCTCATGACCTGGGGCCGGATGAGCGGTTAATCCTTGAGGCTCTGGACGTCAGGCCGGTTCACCAAGACGCGCTTTCCCGGAAAACGGGTCTGAGCGGCGCCCGTTCCGGCGCGGCTCTGGTGACCCTGGAGCTTATGGGACTTGCCCGCAGGGACCCGGCTGGTGGCTACACGCGTTAGCATGACGGGGAAAGTCATTGCCAGTGACCGCCGGCGCTGGAAATCAACCTGAAAAAGGAAGCCGTCCCCATCACGTCGAAAGAAAGGACTATTGTTAAGCGTTTCAATTGCATATGATCCGGCCGGATGAAGCCTTACCGGGAATCGCATTCACATTAATGCCCGTTGCCGGGGTTATCGCATGTCCCTGATTAATGAATAATCGTTAATTACATTGGGAGCCGAACAAACACCCGAAAAAGCCCGGGCAGAGGACCTGGAGATTCTGGAGCGGTATCTGTCCACGCTTGTCCATATGGGCAGCTCCCGAAAGACCATCGTCGCTTACCGGCGTGACTGCCGCCAGTTTCTGCGCTTCGTGGCCGCCGACGGCCGGGAGTTTCCGGGTAAGACCGATTACCGCTTCCTGAGAAATTATGCAGCCTTTCTCGCCGGACAGGACTATGAGAAATCCAGCATCGCCAGGAAACTCTCGGCAGTGCGCGGCCTTTTTCGCTTTTGCCGTTCTGAAGCGCTGCTGGGATTCAATCCGGCTGAATCTCTCTCCTCGCCCAAGCAGCCCAGAAAGCTGCCCGCAGTACTCAGGCCTGCCGAGGTGCAGCAGTTTCTGGACGCCATCGACCCCGGAACCCCTCTGGGACTAAGAGACCGGGCGATTTTTGAGCTGCTTTATGGCTGCGGTCTGCGAAGCGAGGAGCTGGTAAGCATCAAGGTCACAGACCTTGACTTCGATGTGGAAGAGGTTACAGTTACCGGAAAGGGACACAAATCCCGTGTGGTTCCCGTAGGCGAAATGGCCCTGGAAGCGGTCAGGGCATACCTGGAAAGAGGCAGGCCTCAATTGTTCCCGGTTGGCGTGAATGAAGGGCAGGAAAAGAAAAAGACACCATGGCTCTTCCTCTCTGCACGCGGAAAACGCCTGGGGACTTCGGATATTCGCCGCCGTACTGTAAAGTATGTAAGGAAGGCTGCCATCAAGACAAAAACCTCGTCGCATGTTTTCCGGCACTGTTTCGCCACGCACCTGCTGGAAGGAGGAGCGGACCTGAGGGCCGTGCAGGAGTTGCTGGGCCACGCTTCAGTCTCCACAACCCAGCGTTACACGCAGGTGAGCGGGGCCCATCTGCGGCGGGTATATGAGCGCTCTCATCCCCGGGCGCGGCACAAGTAAAGCCGGCAGGGAAAAGATATAGATATGCCCGAAGAAAATAAGGAAATACTGGAGCTTTGGCGCCTTTACAAGGAAAATGGCGATTCCAAGGCGCGGGACCGGATCATCCTTACGTATGCGCCGCTGGTGAAATACGTGGCGGGGCGGATGGGGACCAACTTTCCTTCTCATGTCGATGAGTCAGACCTGATCAGCTACGGACTGTTAGGGCTCATCGGGGCCATCGAGCGATTCGATCTCTCGCGGAATATCAAGTTCGAGACGTACGCCATTACCCGGATCAAAGGGGCGATTCTGGATGAACTGCGCTCTCTTGACTGGGTGCCCCGTTCGGTGCGCAGCATGGCCCGCCGGATTGAGAAAAGCTCTGCCGTGCTGGAGAACCGGCTGCACCGGGCGCCTTCTGATGAAGAGCTGGCACAGGACCTCGGGCTTACCATGGAAGAATTCCACGAGGCCCTGACGCGCATCAGTTCGAGCTCGATAGTAGCGCTGGAAGAGTTATGGACCGTCTCCAGCAGCGGTACCGAATCGGTTGCCCTCATCGATACTATCGAGGACAAGCAAAGCAGAGACCCGGCTTCGGTTATCGACCTTAACGAGATCAAGGACCGGCTGGCCCAGGCTATCTCCAATCTTCCCGAGAGGGAGAAGGTAGTCATCGCCCTCTATTATTACGAAGGCCTGACTCTGCGAGAGATCGGCGATGTCCTGGGCGTCACTGAATCCAGGGTCTCGCAGCTTCACACCAAGGCCATCCTGCGCCTTAAAGGGCGGTTAAAGGAGCATCTGGAGCCCGCCTCGCTCAGCTAGCGGGGTCGATGCTCTCGAACCTGACCCGGTCGCCTACGCCGATCCCTTTTTCGGCAAAAAAGCCCTGGTTCATTTCCACCGCGTACATGTATGCTTCTGCCGGTTGATGCGGGTTAAGAGAATGCGGCTCCATATCCTGGATGTCGAGGATCACGCCGCTTCCGGAGATGAAAGCGATGGACAAGGGGATGAAAGTGTTCTTCATCCAGAACGAACCGCGGACGGGATGATCATATATGAAAACCATGCCGTGGTCTGGAGCCAGATAATCGCGGTTCATGAGTCCCTGTGTTTTTTCCTGCTGAGTACGGGCAACTTCCAGGTAAACAACGATCTCGGAAGCAGCGCCGGCTGCCGCCTCCACTGCCTCCTCCGAATCTTCTTCCGACCCCGATCCCGGAAAAAACAAGGCTTTTGGAGTCTCATAGTCATCGGCCCGGCCGGTGGCAGAGGAAGACTCGGTCTGACCGCCGCAGGCGGGCCCTGAAAGCAGGAGGACCGCCGAAGCCGCCAGAATAAACGCGCCAGGCACGCCGAAAGGCCGCGAACCCGCGGCCTTTCGAATCATTTTGAAGAATAAACCTTGCATCTGGACGTTCGTGCAAGCGACTCCCGGATGGTAACTGCCCGCTCCGCCGGCAAACCGGCCAGAACCCGGTCTATGGCTGTTTCCGTGCGCCCTGGTCCTCATCGTCAGTTTGACCACAAGTGCCCCTGATACCGCAGTACGCCAGCACCGCAACTACGGGCGCCAATACCAGGATGAAAAACAGGAATATGATGGCTTCGACTGGCACTTAATCTCACCTCCTGACCTGGGTACCAATATTGCCGCATTTCATATATACCACCCGCAAGACAGGTTCAAAACTGTTACTGCCCAATGAAAACCCTGACCTGAAGCAATCATAAACGCCGGTTCGCGTCAGGTGCAAGCAGGCATTCCGGCTTCCCTGTGGAACTCAGTAAACGTTGAAAGCCTCGGACCTGTTATTGATAATGCACGGCCTTGCCGGATTATTCTTCGATACAGTGACGGAATATCCCGGTTAGACAATCTTAAGGTATCCGGATTAACTAGTCAAAGATAATTTAATTAATAATATTGACAGAGTTTGTGAAAAAATTATACAATCTCGCTGCGGGCGGGCCCGGAACTTGGGCGCACAGAAATCCTTGTGTTATCCTGCATCAACGTTAAACCACGGAATGGGGAAATAATTTGAACGGCAGGTCCATTCTGGCCGTGGCACTGGCCGTGCTGCTGGTGGCGATAGTCGGGGTCACAGTCTGGGGGATCGATTACACTAACAGGCCCGGTTTTTGCAGTAGCTGTCATATAATCGAGCCTTATGTGGAAACCTGGAGCCAGTCCCTTATGGGGGGCGGCCTAAGCGGCGATCGAAGCGTAACCTGCATAGACTGTCATTTCGAACCCGGGGTCATCGGTTTCACTCGCGGCAAGATCTATTCCCTCATGAAGCTGACCGAGTTCGCGATACACAGGTACGAGACGCCGCCGCCCTCGGCAGAGCTTCTTACGAGCACCTCATGCCTGGAATGTCACGGGAGCGACCCGCGTCCCAACTTCGAGGACAGCACCAACGTCGTCGACCGCGAACATCCATCGTATCCCAGGATTATCGTTACGGATACGGAAAGGCCGGAGAATGTAATCGGGTTTCCGCATGATTTCCACGTGGTGGACGCGCAAATTTCCTGCGCTGAATGCCACTCGGCGGTGGTGCACGGCACTGACCTCATCCAGGGCAGGCCCCAGGCTGACAATACGCCTGAATTTTGTGGCAGTTGCCACGCCGGGGATATCGCGCCTATCCTGTTTGGCGAGATTCCGCTATCGGGCCGGGAACATCCCGGCGTGCCCAAGATAGACACCTCGATCTGGAAGAACCAGCATTGGCGGGTATCCAAAGCGCCCGGTGTCATCGATGGCGTGATGTATGACGCGATAGAAAGGGATACCTGCCTGGTATGCCACCAGGAGCCGACTGTTGACAGAACCTGCAAGAGTTGCCACTTTCCGTCCGAGCCCCTGTTCGCCGCCACGCCTGAGACCCAGCGGACCAGCGCGTTCCCTCTGGCCATGTTCGGCCTGGTGATCGGTATCTTCCTTGTAACAATATTGCCCTATCCCAAGGCCAAACGGTTCTTGTTCGAGGGCTGGCCGGCACTGATTGCCGCTGCCGCGGTGCTGGCTACCAATGTTTATGCCGTATATAAGCTCTTTACCGACGTCTTGCAGGTAGAGACCGGAGCGCGCCAGATAGGGCCGGCCACGCTCTGGATCGCTTATATGCTGGCCAGCGCCAGCCTGTTGATATTCCTGTTCCACCAGGGAGTGCTTGTACCCCGACGAAGGAGATTGTCCGGACGTGAGTGATCAAACCACTATCGAAGAGAAGCAAAAGGAGGAGTCGCGGGCGCAGATCACCCGCCGCCGTTTCCTTACCACGCTGTTCGCGGCAGCCAGCGCCATTGGACTGGGGGCTTTTCTGGCGCCGCTCGTGCGGTTTGCCTACCCGGTTGTGACAGGGCCGGTTTTTGAACGGCTGCGGCTGGCCAGCGTCGAGGATATCACGCCCGAGGGCGTGCGGTTCGAATACCAGGAGGTGCCCGGCATGCTGATTCAGAAGCAGGACGGGAGTTTTGCCGCCTTCTCGCTGGTATGCACGCATCTGGGCTGCATAGTCAGATGGGACGCCATAGACCGTGAATTCAAATGTCCATGCCACGCGGGCTTTTTTGACGAGGACGGGGAAGTGATCTCCGGACCGCCGCCACGGCCGCTGAACAGGTTCACAATCGCTGTCGAGAACGGGGGCATATTTGTGGAAGGGATCGAATCATGAGGCCCTTTAAAGCGATTGGTGATTTCTTTGACGAGCGCTTTGAGATGCGGCGGGTGCTCAGGGAGTTTGCTGACCACAATGTACCAGATCATGTCAACTGGCTCTATTGCTTCGGCGGCATCACATTTCTATGCTTTCTGATCCAGGCCTTCACAGGCATCCTGCTGGCTTTTTATTATCAGCCTACCATGGATGACGCCTACAGCAGCGTCCTCTTCATCATGGAAGAAGTTCCCTACGGGGCGATCGTGCGGAGCCTTCATGCCTGGACGGCCAACATCATGATCATCATGGTGATCATCCACATGCTCAGGGTCTTCTTTCACGGAGCCTACCGGCCGCCCCGGGAAATGAACTGGCTCACTGGCGTGCTCCTGTTCTTTATGACCATCACTTTCGGCTTCTCGGGCTATCTGCTGCCGATGAACCAGCTTGCATACTGGGCCACCAAGGTCGGCACCGAGATCGCCGGCGCCATGCCGTTCGTGGGCTCTTACGTGCAGGTATTTCTTATGGGCGGGGAGAGGATATCAGATGCCACCCTTACCAGGTTTTACACGATTCACGTGATAATTCTGCCGGTTGTCCTGTCGTTGTTCCTGGTGCTTCATTTCGTGATGATTCGCAAGCAGGGCATCTCCGAGCCGTTATAGGGGCGGGTGTATGAGGAGCGATAACATGAATCAACCTGAGCGGCGCGAGACTTCGCCGGAGGAACACCAGAAGGGCGGGGTTCCTTTCTTTCCCGACCATTTCGTAAAGGAGATGTCGGTCATGGCGCTGGTGGCTGCGATCCTGTGGTTCCTGGCCACGCTGATGCCCATGCCCATGGGAGAGCCGGCCGACCCGTTGAGGACACCTCCGGGAATCAAGCCGGAATGGTACTTTCTGGCCGTATTTCAGATTCTTAAGTACGTGCCCAAGGACGCGGGAATCATTTTTTCGTTCCTGATCTTCCCGCCATTGCTCATGCTGTTTCCGCTTACGTACAATTGGTATTCAAAGTACACTTACGGCAGGCTGGTGGTTCATACGATCGGCGCGCTGGGAGTGTTGACGGCGGTGTTCCTGTCCTTGCTGGCGTACCTGGGATTCGAGTAGGAAGATTAAGTGGGGGCTAACGGCGAATTTTGCAGCGGCCACGGCTCAACTCACGCCGCCAGGTGATGATGAGCTCCCCAATGACGAAAATGATGAGCACGATGCCAAAACCCACGACGGTAAAGGCTTCGAAGATCTCCATTGATTCCATCGAGATTCACCTCGTCTTCTGGTTGAAGCAGTTCTGATATATTAATGCGCCCTGACCTATTTGGCAATAGCTGCCGGGAGCGAACTGATACACCAAAAACAGCCTTAACGTTCACGAGAATGCTCATTGTTGACCGAGGAAGAAAAGATTTTGTGATCATGATTTGTGATTGTTAAGAAGCAGGGAAGTATAATGCGGGAATTTTTACTCCATAGAGCTGCCATATACACAACCTTTCAGCATTTGACTGGCGCTGGGAAAGCCAGGAAAGATTTGGTTGAGAAACTTGAACTGAAAGCCGGCGACAAAATACTTGATATCGGCTGCGGGCCGGCTGATATCCTCAGATATCTGCCCGCAGATGTTCAATACACGGGATTCGATAACAATGAAAACTATATCAGGTCAGCGAAAAAACAGTTCAAAAACCGCGGAAATTTCTTCTGTCAGGAAGTCGGTGCTGATCTATTAAAAAATACTCTGGTAGAAACCAATTCCTTTAATGTAGTGCTGGCGACCGGAATTTTGCACCATCTGGCTGACGACCAGGCGATCTCTCTTTTTGAGCTGGCAAAAGCGATGTTAATCAAGGGCGGAAAGTTGGTAACGCTTGACGGTTGTTTTACGAAAAACCAGCGGCTGGTCGCTAAATTTGTTTTAAGGCTGGACAGAGGCAAATTTGTCAGGACCAAACAAGAATATATAAAGCTTGCCAAATATCATTTTTCTGGCGTAAAAACTGAAATTTCAGATAACGCACTCAAAATACCCTATACGCTAATTATCATGGAATGCCGGTCAGATTAATCCTATGAAGTTGGCCGCTGACAAAATGAAGAAAATTAACCCCGAGATTTTCTGGCTTCTGGTTATTTTTCTGCTGGCGTTGACATTGAGGATAATTTCTGTTTTTTTCCGGGAAATGATCCGTTTCGATGAGGCTTCCTTCCTCAGCATGGCGGAGAATCTGCTGCTCGGCAAGGCTCCCTACGACATCACCGGGACAACCACCACTCACTACTCCATCCTGTACCCGCTGGTGACCGCTTCGTTTGCGGTTGCTCTCCGCAGCACGACGGCGGCCGCATATGCGGTCTCGGTTCTTTTCGGCGCGCTGCTGGTTTTGCCCACCTATCTTTTCGGCAAGGTCATGTGGAACAAACGAGTGGCGCGGCGGGCTACGGCCCTGGTTGCGGTCCTGCCTCCGCTGGTGGCCAGCGGCAGTCTCATAGACGGGCAGAGCCTGTTTGCTTTCTGGCTGATGTGCGCCCTCTTCTTCGGCTACCGGATGTTGTTCACCAAACGGTGCCTGTGCGGCATGCTTTCCGGCACGTCGCTGGGGATTGCATATCTCGTCGACCCGTCGGCGCTTTATTACCTGGTAGTCCTGCTGCCCCTGCTCGTGATCGTGGGACTGAGGCAGGAGCTGGCCAATTACGCCAACAAGGCCGCCGTCCATTTCCTGCTCATGTTCCTGATTTTCGCCATCCCAAATGTCGTGTTCATGACCTGGCAAAATGGAGCCTTTACCCTGAGCGACCGGCCCACGGATCAGATTCACGCGGCCGTCAACAAATTGACGGCTGGATCGCTCAAGCGGGAGCAGGATCACTATGCGCTGACGCCCGCGGGCGAACTGAGGCTGAACGAGGTACGCGACGGAAACGGCATCTTCACCAGCTTTGCCGATAGCCCTGGACGTTTTGCCAAGGCGGCGCTACAACGTGATTACAATGTCTTCATCCGAAACATAAACAGTCTGGTGCCGGTCTGGCTGCTGCCCCTTATCGGCCTGGGAATTTTCAGGTTCGCGTGGACCCGCCGGGAAGCGCTCAAATATGGCTATTTCACGCTGGCCCTGGCGCCCCTGATAGTGCTGCCGGTTGTCTGGGGAGACACGCGGTTCGCGATTCCCTACCTGGGGATCGTCATGCTGGGCGCGGCCAAGGGCTGGCTTTATCTCGAAGAATGGGGCATCCAGAGCATGGAGGAGATGGCCGGCTGGAAGAGCGGTGATGCCCGGCGCAAGTGGCAGGTACAGGCGGCGGTGGGAACGCTGCTGCTGGCGCCGCTGGTGGTGATGTCCCTGTGGGGCGTTGCCCGGACCGATTATCCACTTGAATTCAGGCAGGCGGGGGAGCGGATAGCCGAGCTGGGTATCGAAGAGCCGGTGGTGATGAGCCGGGAAGCGTCGAGCGCCTGGTACGCCGGCGGCTCGCAGCTTGTTATGCCATATGCCTCGATTGAGGAGACGCTGGATTACGGGGAGCGCCACGGCGCCGACTGTCTGGTGATACACCGGGGAATCACGGACGAGCTGAGGCCTCAGCTCAGGCCGCTCCTGGACACCGACAATCCTTACCTCGACCGGCTGGAACCTGTGTATCATTCCGGGCAGGGGACGGACGAGGAATTGATAGTTTACAGATTCCCTCGTTAAGGCAACCGCCGTCTTCCGGGGAAGATAAACGGAACGTCTTCGGCTTGCAGGCAAAGAAGCCCATATCTATAATCATTAAGTCGGAAGCGCCCGCTTCTGACAGTTTTTCTGTCGTGGGGGATTAGCTCAGCTGGGAGAGCGTTTGGCTGGCAGCCAAAAGGTCAGGGGTTCGAATCCCCTATCCTCCACCAAAA